>JAHEYA010000065.1 GCA_023251855.1 Bacteroidota bacterium | reverse complement strand
ATACAGCAGCCATGTATGGAATGATGGGTGTATTAAGCGGAACGGATGATTTAGAAGAAATAGTTCTTGATTTTTTAGATAAAATAAATTCAGTTCATTAATCCTACAGATTTGTAAGTTTTGCGCTTACCTCCCACAATTTTTCTTTGATACCGGGTGTTTGCGAATACCGTGAATGCCATTTTTGTTTACACTCTGTAAAATATTTTCCTGAAATGTTTTTCACTTCTTCCGAATCAGCCAAATAGATGGATGTTTGAGCACCTTTTTCAATACTGATGGACGAGAATAATTTAAAATAGGTCCAGCCGATCTTATAAAGCAGTCCCGAATTTTTGTTACCAATTTCTGTTTTTACTCTTCCGGGATGTAGTGCATTAACAGTAACTCCAGTGCCTTGGAGACGCTCGGCAAGTTCAAGAGTAAAAAGTACATTACATAATTTAGAACGTTCGTATGCTTTTAATCCATTAAAATTAGTGGTCATATTAAGGTCATCAAAATCCAGTGTACCGCGGTAGTGAGAATGGGAAGCAACAACAACAATTCGTGCAGGGGCTGATTTTTTAAGCAGATTGAGTAATAAATTAGTTAGTAGAAAATAGCTTAAATGATTTGTAGCAAATGACATTTCTATTTTATCAACCGACCATTTGAAATGCTGGTAAGTGGCTCCGGCATTATTAATTAACACATCAAGTCTTTTTAGTTTTGCTTTAATCTCTTCGGCAAGTTTGCGAACTTCTTTTTGAGAAGACAGATCAGCAACAAAAAAATAAATATTGTTATTTCCGCTGTGTTTTTTTATTTCTTCAACAGCTGTTTTGGCTTTATCAACAACACGTCCAACAATATAAATGTTAGCTCCTTTTTTTGCTAATGACTTAGCTGTTTCTAAGCCGATACCGGAAGTAGCACCAGTTATGAGAATATTTTTATTTTGCAAATCGAGCAAACGTTCAACGGAAGGTTCCATAATTTATCCTTAATTAAAAGTTCAGAGTTATTTAAGGACAGTTATTACTATTATTTACTCCAATCAGCAATTTTCTTTTCCATATCAGGAATTGCTTCCTGATTATATTTTTTGGGATCTGCTTTGATTAATTCTATTGCCTGTTTTTCTAATTTTACAGCTTCTTGTTTTTTATCATTCACAGATAATAGACAGGCATATGAATCCATGCTGAATTCAGGATGAGGGTTAAGTTCATAACATTTTTTAGCCCATTGTTCCGCTTTTGCAAGCATTGTTTTATCTTTTACATTCATATAAAATTCATATGCAATATTGTTTAACATACCTTCATCATTGCTTTTATATTTATCAATATATGGTGCTGCCACTTTTGCAAAATTTTCATAATCTTTTTTTCTCTGGTAGTAATTCATATCAGTACTAAGTAACAGTTCTTCTTTACGTGCAAAGTTCATTTTTTTAATTTCTTCTTTAAGTGGCAGGTAGTCGGCACTATCAGCTTTTCTGGAGTATATTGAACGATTGCAGGCATTAGAATACACTTCAAATATTTTATCATTAACCGAATCAGCAGTATACTTACTTGTGAAAACATCTGAATTATTAAGCAGGTATGCAAATTCTTTTGAGTGAGCATCATTTAAAAAGTTGTAAATAATATTCCAATTTGTTCGATTGCTTAAGTCTTGTTCTTTTTGTGTCCTTAAATATTCTGTAAGTGGCTCTTCGATAGGCAGCGCAACGTTTGCTAATTGATTTAAATAGGTAATCATAAACTGTGCATCACGTTGTCCGTTCTTATATTTTTTTTCAACGGTTGCAAATTGTTTTTCAGGAATTTGGGCATCCTTACCTAAGTCAATAAAATCTATAGCTTTTCTTGATCCGGCAGCTCTATGTAGCAGTTCACCATTTTCATCAATAAATAATAATGAAGGGTAAACATTAATATTATATTGCTTAGCAATGTCTTTCCCCTCACCAACTTCCATATCAATTTTTGCATTTACATAGGTAGCATTATAATAACGTGCTACCGTATCATTTGTAAAAATGTTTGCGGCCATCCATTTACACGGGCCACACCAGCTGGTGTAGGCATCCATAAAAATGAGTTTATGTTGAGCTTTTGCCTTCGCTTTTATTTCAGCGAATGTTGAGTGTTCAAATTTTATTTGAGCAAAAACAATGTTTCCACAAAAAAGAACAAACATAGCTGCCAGAGCGTGAATGTTCAGAAGATTTTTTTTTGATTTCATGATCTCAAAGTTTTGAAATTATTAATTTTTTCTACAAAAATCAGGTAATTGGGTATCTAACAAATGTAGGAAAAAATGTTTTGGGAACAAAGATGTAACGGAAGGTTAGTACAAAATATTTTTGTTAGTATAAATGATCTTTCTAACCATGGCTTTTAAGGTTTGTCCGGCTTGAAGCAGCATATCAAAACCGGAAGGAAATGGTACCGGCCTGTTTCCAAGTTTGGCTTTAGTGGCAGGTGTCAATGCATTGATATCACCGAAAGCTTCCAGGGATCGATGTTCAAAAAAATTTTCGCTGGCTATAGGGTCAGTTTTCATTAATTGTCCGGTACTATTATTTATATAATCAAGAGTACCTGCAATAATTGCTTTTTTTGATTGGTCAGTCTCGGTAACTGAACAAACAATTGTTTTAGTTTTGGGTTGTTTGATATCGTTTCCGAGAGAATCTTTTTTCACATTCCCATGAGCATCCAGAATATACTGAAAGCCATCAGGAATAATTTTTGTTTCACTAAAATTTGTTTCTTTCAATCCTTCAGGGGACACATTAATATTTTTCATATTGACTAAGATGGTATAATCGTAATTCAAGCCACTAACGGTATTTGTGTGATATTGGAGCCATTCGGAATTTAGATCAGTCAAACTTATTTTAGTTAATTCTTCTTCGAAAGTAGGAGGAAGAGGCACCCCGGTTGTGTTTTTCATTTTAAAAAGCACAAAACTTGTTCCCATATTTTTTGCAAGGATCAATTCCCTATCTACATCTTTATAGTTGCTGGAAAAGGATTTTACTTTCTCTAATTCACAATGGGCTTTTCTTGCATCTGTTTTATTATTTTTTTCGAGCAGAGATAATGCATGTGCATAAAAATATTCGGTAGCATTTTTTTTTGCTTGAATAATTTCATCATCATAATCAACTACTACAAAATTTGCATTCCTGTGTTGTGAAGCAATATGTAATGGCAATAAAGGTTTTACTTGTTCCTGCTGATGTTTCATTTTAGAGTACAGAGAAAAAATTTCATCCCAATTATCAGGTTTTCCCTCCTTTTTCAAAAAGGTAACTCTTTCCTGATTTCTTGCATTTGCCTTTTGATAGGCTTCTTCCAAAACAATTATTTCCTTATCATTTTGTTTGTTACTTTTCAATTTTTTAACGGCTTTATTAATTGCGCCTTCATAATTACCGCTATTCAAAAGCTTTGAGGAGCTTGAGCAAGAGGCAACGAGAGCAAGAAGTAATATATAACCAAATATCTTTTTCATTCAGATTTTGTTTCGGTTGTTAGAATAATCAGAAAAGTAAAAATAGTGTTTTTTTGTTTTGAATTATCAGAGTAACCAAATGGAATGCCAACTAAGCATTGTGGTAATTTTCCCATTCATAAGGTATTTTAAGATTTCTCTCAGAGTTTCGGAGAGTTCTTCGCAGAGTTCTTCGCAGAGTTGCGCTGATCACATTAAAAAAAGGAATAATTAATCAGATAGAAACCGGCTAAGAGCCCGTTTAAATTTGTTAAAACACAAATACATCTACCATAATTTATTAGCCCAATGTCATTTCGACCCCTTCGGCAGGCTCAGGATAAACTCCGGGAGAAATCCCCGTAGATGTTGAAAAAATGAGATTTCTCCCTGCGGTCGAAATGACATATAAAACAAATTATGAATAAAATTTAAACTGGCTAAATATGTTGTAACAGTTGAATCTGTGAAAATCTGTGTAATCTGTGGCAACTTTTTTCTTAAATTTGTTATCCAATAAAAAAACAAAAACTATGTCAGAAACATTAACAGCAAAAAGCTTCGGAATAGAAAGCATTCTAAAAGAATTAGGAATCAAAGAAAACAATTATGGAGCTTCAACCGGGCTAAAACATATTTCTACAAAAGGAAAAAAAATCGAATCCTTTTCTCCTGTTGACGGACAATTGATTGGCAGTGTAAATGCTGCTACCGCAGAAGATTATATCAATGTAATGAAAACTGCTGAAGATGCTTTTAAAGTTTGGCGTTTGATACCTGCACCAAAACGTGGTGAAATCGTTCGGCAGGTGGGTGATGAACTGCGTAAATACAAATCTCCCTTGGGTAAATTGGTTTCCTATGAAATGGGGAAAAGTTTACAGGAAGGTTTAGGTGAAGTTCAGGAGATGATTGATATTTGTGATTTTGCGGTTGGTTTATCGCGGCAGTTATATGGTTTAACTATGCACAGTGAACGCCCAATGCACCGTATGTATGAACAATGGCATCCATTTGGTGTTGTCGGAATTATTTCAGCCTTTAATTTTCCGGTTGCAGTATGGAGTTGGAATGCAGCATTAGCATGGGTTTGTGGAGATGTGTGTATCTGGAAACCAAGTTCAAAAACTCCACTATGTGCAATCGCTTGTCAGAATATTATTGGTGATGTATTAAAACGTAATCAGGTTCCTGAAGGAGTTAGTTGCCTTGTTATTGGCAATGAATCAGGTGATTTGATTAATAATGATAAACGTATTCCTTTGGTTTCTTTTACAGGATCAACACGAATAGGACGACATGTATCAAAAACTGTAGCTGAACGTTTTGGAAATACAATTTTAGAATTAGGTGGTAACAATGCCATCATTGTTTCTGAACATGCTGATTTAAGTATGGTATTGGTAGGTGCTGTTTTTGGTGCTGTTGGAACAGCAGGTCAGCGTTGTACTTCAACACGTAGATTAATTATCCACGAAAGTGTTTATGATAAAACGATTAGTGTTTTGAAAAATGCATACGCTCAGTTAAGCATTGGAAATCCTTTGGATTCAAACAATCATGTTGGTCCATTAATTGACCAAAATGCTACAAAAGATTATTTGAATGCGATTGAAAAAGCAAAAAAAGAAGGAGCAAAAATTATTGTTGAAGGAGGGCTATTGACCGGTGAGGGCTATGAGAGTGGATGTTACGTGAAGCCTTGCATTATTGAAGCAAAAAATGAATATCATATTGTGCAGGAAGAAACATTTGCACCGATACTTTATGTGATGAAATATAAAACTATTGAAGAAGCAATTGCAATGCAGAATGGTGTTCCTCAAGGTTTATCATCATCTATCTTCACTAACAACATGCGTGAAATGGAATTATTTCTATCACATGCAGGTTCTGATTGTGGTATTGCCAATGTTAATATTGGAACTTCTGGTGCTGAAATAGGTGGTGCATTTGGCGGTGAAAAAGAAACAGGTGGTGGACGTGAATCAGGCTCTGATGCCTGGAAAGCTTATATGCGCAGACAAACAAATACTATTAATTACGGAACGAGTTTACCGTTGGCACAGGGGATTAATTTTACGATATAAACATTAAGGCAATCAAAGGTTTAACGCTTCTTACTCTTGGAAGGTTGGGGTTTGTCTTTTTTGGTTAAGTTTTGCAACAGCTGATTATGCTTCTCTAAAAGAGTAAGGTATTTATTTTTCCAGAATTCAAATTCTATTTGTTTTGATTTATAGGAAATTTCCGACTCTTTTATTTCCTGAACTTCATTTAGCATTTTATACTTTTTTAATTCTTTTATATCATTGGAAAAATCATAATGTATGATTTCGCCAATTTCTAGAATGTAATCAATAGAAACATTGCTGCTCTCGAACATATAATACATCCATCTGGTACTCTTTCCCAACTTTTTAGCAAGTTTAGTAATTGAATAACCACTTTGTCGAACAGCTTTCTCTATTATTTCGCCCTTATTTTGCATAAAAGCAAATTTCTGCCTATAAATATGAAATATATTTCTTATTTATTTCTCATTAATAAGAAATTTAATATATTTATAACCTCTAATGTAGGTTTTTTCAACATTTTTAAAAGTCCGAAGAACTTGTTAATGAGAGCATAGCGGGCCACTATGCTCAACGTGAGTAATTAAAAATTAATGACTATGAAAAATTTTACACTCATTTTATTTTTGATTCTTTTAATTTCTTGTATGCAAGTAAAACAAATCGGAAAAGTCAATATGATTTCTAATCGTAATATTGATCCCAATTTAAAATATTCCGTGATTACGACTTACTCGGGTGGAAGCGAGCGAGAGCTAAAAAAATCTCGAGCAAAAACGATAGAGGACGCTCTTGACGGAACAGTAAGAAAAGTTTCTGGAGGAGAATTTTTAATGAATGCAAAAATTTATCTTGTAAATGGTCAATTTATTGCAGTTGAAGGAGATGTTTGGGGTAGTGCCACACAAAAAAATTTTAAAGGATTTAAAGTTGGTGACAGGGTTACTTGGAAAAAACTGGGGAAATTTTATAATGGGACAATAATCGCTCTTAAGGATGATAAGACTTGTTTAATCGAAGATGATACTAGCGATAAAACCATTGAACAATTATATGATGATATTACAAAAACCAAATAATAATACAAAAATAAAACCATGAGCGAATCAGAATACGTACAAAGCGGCTGCTATAATAAGCACTGTAAATTCACCTTGATTGATGGGCAAATTGAATATGGGGTGGTGGAAACATTTTTTTTCGAAGAAAGGGAACAATATTATTTAGTGCGTTCACCTCAAATGGTGGAGTTTAAAAAGTGTAGCGATGAGAATGATATTAAAAGAATGAAAGAATTATGTGTTCGAATAAACTTAGAAGTTATAAGCGCAGTTGAAAGATTCGTCACTGTCAAAAAAAATCGTTAGCCCAAGAAAGCAGAAAAAGTATTTTAATCAGCAAGAAATATAGCTCCTGTTAAGCGATGCCCTTTGTCAAGTTCGTGATAGACTGCTCCGCTTGATTTAACCAGCATCTTACCGTACAATGTAAAAGAATCTTTTGAAATAATAATCAAACAAGTTCGGAGCGCTTCTTAAACAGAAGTAGTGGGACGTTTTACTCAACATATTTTTCTTGAAGTAAAATATTTTCTCAAAACATTAACTCCCTACTCCCACTTCTCTAAATTAATGTGTGATTCTAAAAAATGTTCGAGAGAATCAGGAAGTGCAGGAAAAAAATCAATGCCAGTTAAATGCTCAACAGAATCAATAGTTACAGCAAAATCAAAAACAGATTGTTTGCTGCCTTCATTTGCTAAAATAAAACCAATTGCTTTGTATTCGGGCTTTTTATAATCTAAAATCACTTTATAATAATATCGAGGAATAGCTACTTTATCCTCACCAATTGTTGGAAGACTATCTTCCAAAACACCAGCCGTTACAATATAAATTTCATTATTTTTTTTTGCCCATCCTCGTACATCAGTTTCTAATTTTTTCCAGATACCACGGTTAAAGCCCGGTCGTTGTGGACTCATGTTGCTCATAAAAAATGATTCGCTCATAGTTTGTTCACTCCAGCCCATATCACCTGCAGGACAAAGATGTCCGCGATCGAAACCGGATTTTTTATAATCATCAGGTGAAGCCGAACCTGTTTTTACATCTTCGTCAATCCTGAAATTATTAGTACGTTCTTCACCCTTATTCTCGCACATTTCGGCAGTTAACTGATAGGCAACCCATTTTGCTTGCTCGTGGGGTTCACTGTAACAGAGAGTGAATGCGGTATGTTTTATTATTTCATCGTGTGGATGTATAGCGGGTAAATAATCGAAATGGTGTTTAAGAGAATCATGGCGGGCTGCATTTGCTATATTAGTGAGTGATGGCTTTGGGATAGAAAAAAACAATCCCAAACAAAAGAAAACTAGTAGGAGGAAAAATGTTTTATAAAATGTTTTTTTGTTAATCATTTAAGTGCTTAATCAATGGAATTAAAAATGGTTGACAGTAATCTTACGAATTATTGTAATATTTTAGGGTGCAGGAAAAATGCACTGTTAGATAATTTCAGGTCGCTCCTACGGAGCTTCGATTTTTATATTTATTCTTTTCTACAAACAGATCGTCCCTAACGGGACTGTTTAAAGCTCCATAGGAGCATACTGTTTGTAGAAAACAAATGATAATGTAATACTTAGCTCCAGAGGAGCGACCTGTTCTGCAATTTTTCGTAAACCCATATTTTGACCAACCGTTTAAAGATATGAATAAAATGTAAATTTATCTCGTGAAAAAAATATTTCTACTTTATAATTATTGTGTTTTCAGGCTAAAATCGGGTAATGAACATAGCGTTCATTCGCCTTTTGTTTTTGATCTGTTAACTAAAGTTATCTATGACCGGGTAGATTATTACTCTTTCGAAAAGATTGAAAATTTAAGACGAACGCTTTTGAAGTCAAAAAAAACAATTGTTAAAAATAATATGAAGCTATTTGAATATGGGCAGTTATTATTCCGATTGGTAAATTATTTTCAGCCAACACAAATTATTGAACTAGGCACTTCAGTAGGGATTAATAGTGCTTATATGGCATCAGTAAGTTCAAAGAACCATGTAATTGCAATTGAGAGTAACAGTGAAATTGCGGAAATTTCAAAAAATAATTTTGAAAAATTGGAATTAAAAAATATTGAACAGATTGTTGGTGATATAGATAGTGTTCTTCCAACAATTTTGGCAAAATGTGAGTTTTTAGAATTTGTTTGTTTTACCGGAAACACCAGTAAAAATGACACATTGAATCGTTTTAATAAATGTCTTGAAAAAATAAACGGAACAAGTATTTTTATTTTTGATAATATGTATTGCTCATCAGAAATGAAAGAAGCCTGGAATGAAATTAAAAATCATGATCGTGTAAGAGTTACTGTTGATCTATTTTTTATGGGAATTATATTTTTTCGAGAGGAACAGGTGAAGCAGCATTTTGTGATAAGGTACAGATAACGAATCTATACGAATTTTACGAATCTGTGTTTGTTA
>JAHEYA010000398.1 GCA_023251855.1 Bacteroidota bacterium | reverse complement strand
TGCTTATGCTTTCACAGGCTCTACTCTTCCGCAAACTATAAATGGTTTTTGCGGTGCTATTTGGGCTCAGAAAAATCCTGCAGTAGCTGCTCTTGCTGACTATGTAGATCATCAAGTGGATCCTACTTCCTGGACTATGTCAGCTTCTTATGATAGAAAATCAAGACACAATTTATACCCAACCACCTATTCAACTTTTATGGTTGGAGACTTGCTGTCAGCACCCGTTATCGCATATTCTATTTATGGAACTTCTACTCAGGGTGTTGGTGAATTGGAAAAAAATGGTTTTGCTTTAGGTCAAAATATGCCTAACCCATTCTCTAATTTTACGAAAATAAATTATCAAATTAAAAAAACAGCTGAAAATGTAACACTTCAAGTGTATGATATCAGAGGCGTAAAAATGTTTGAAAAAATTCAAACAGGATTACAACAAGGTAACTACTCTGTTGAAATTAGCAGCACTAATTATCCTGCTGGTATTTATTTTTATTCACTTACCGTGGATGGAAATAAAATAACCAAAAAAATGATTATTAATAAATAATATCATTCTACTATCCTTTAAAACAAAACGTCTCGCTATTTTGCGGGACGTTTTGTTTTAGAAGCTGTCTAAAAATGATTAAAAAAAACACCCTAGATTAACGAATAGTTAAATTTTATTGAGATGCAAAAGTCCTTCTCCTTACGCTTGCGCTGAAGCTTCAGCGTAGGCGCATGGAGAAGGATTTAGGGTGAGGTCAAAAAATGCAGATTTGACGCACATTGTAAAATATTTCATTCAAATTTTGACAGTTACTTATAGCCTGTTTAAATTTATCCGATAATCAGATCAAATATAATTGGCACATAAATTGTCTTTCCGGTTTAATTATTTTACATTTGAAAATGAATTTATAAATCGCTAAAAAAATGAATATGAACAAAAACAAGATCATACTCGCATCTGCTTTCCTCCTTGCCTTATCACTTAACAGTTGCAAAAAGGAAGAAGTAGAACCTCCTACAAAAGTTTTGATGCAGGGAACATGGGAACTTACTGCTGCAACCAACGGAGCCGGACTAGATATTATGGGTACAGTTGCTTTTCCAGTTACCGCAATTCAACTAACCGATGATAATGGTATGGTAGGTACTCAGGGACCTATGTTTACATATACAGTTTATGGAGGTAGCCAGTGGGTTTCAGCCTCTGCTAAAATAAAACAAGCTTTCGATTATGCAAACTTTCGGTTTAATACCGGCGAATATTTTGTAGAATCCGGAAACCCCACCCGCTTCACCGTAGAAGCAAAACTACAGGCAACTGCCATTGCAGGCGGTTTAACCGATGTACTAACCATAATGGGTGTTGGTCAGGGATGGTTACAACAGGTCATTTACCATAAATTTATTAATGTTAAAGTTACCATTCCTAAATTTGATAATACAAAAGAAAGAAATACCATGATCTGGGAATTTGATAATCAAACTACTGCTGCATATAATTATAAAGATAGCCAGGGAAATAGCCTTGTATGGGGTGGATGGCCGGTTAATAATTTTTCAAAAGGTAAATTTACTTTTACTAAACGTATAACCGGACTAAACGATATTGTTACTGCACACTTGTAAGGGGGGCTCAAAACTTACTCTTTATTTCTTTCATAAATTTTGTGGCATAAACAAAATCCTGAACTTCTTTATTATCCGTTCTCAATATCTCCTCTTTATTACCCTCCCACCATTTTTCTCCTTTATAAATAAATAATATGTTATCACCATTTTCAACAACTGAGTTCATATCATGAGTAATTACTACAGTAGTGATTGAATACTCTTCAGTGATCTCCTTTATTAAATTGTCAATAACAATAGCGGTTTTTGGATCCAGTCCGGAATTAGGTTCATCGCAAAATAAATATTTCGGTTGGACCGAAATAGCACGTGCAATAGCAACTCGTTTTTTCATTCCGCCACTTAATTCCGAAGGATAAAGTTTATTGGCATTTGCTAAATGTACCCGTTGTAAACAAAAATTAGCCCGATCCTGTTTTTCACTTTCACTTAAATCTGTAAACATTGAAAGTGGAAAAACTACGTTCTCCTCAACTGTTTTAGAATCAAACAAAGCCCCCCCCTGAAATAACATTCCGATTTCCTTCCTGATCTCTTTTTTACCACTAAAATTTAAATCATAAAAACTTCGGCCATCAAATAAAACCTCTCCTGTATCAATATCATTTAAGCCCACCATTGATCTTATTAAAACAGTTTTTCCCGAACCACTTTCACCAATAATCATATTGGTTTTGCCAGTCTCAAAAGTGAATGTAACATTATGTAAAATGTTTCGTCCGGAAAATGATTTTGATATCCTGTTTATCTGGATCAAGACAATAAAAGTTGAGTTAATATTAAATCGAAAGTAAGTATTAGAATACTGCTGTATACAACTCCTTTGGTGCTGGATTTGCCAACTTCAAGTGCTCCCCCTTGTGTGTAATAGCCATGGTAAGCAGGCACCGAAGCAATGATGAATGCAAACACCACACCTTTTATTAAAGCATAGGTTACATTAAAGGGTTTAAATTGATAAGTAATCCCATATACATATTCATAATCAGTAACCACACCGCTAAGAACACCAAAAACATATCCGCCTAAGATCCCCAGAAACATCGAAAATATTACAAGTATGGGACTAAACAAGGTCGCTGCAACTATCTTAGGTTGTATCAAATAACCTGCTGAATTTATCCCCATTATTTCCAATGCATCAATTTGTTCTGTTATCCTCATTGTGCCTATTTCAGATGCGATGCTGGAACCTATTTTACCGGCCAAAATTAAACTAATAATAGCAGGTGAAAACTCTAAGATCATAGAGTCTCTAACAGCTACTCCTACAGCATATAATGGAACTAAAGGATTCGAAAAATTGAATGCAGATTGAATTGTAATAACTGCTCCGATAAATACCGAAATGATTGCAACAATACCCAGTGAACCTATCCCCAAAGTTGAGATTTCTTCAAAAACTCTGCTTCGGAAAATAGAATATTTTTCGGGTTTTACAAAAACCCGCTTCATTAATATAAAATACCTGCCAAAGTGAAAAAATAATTTCATCTAACTACTTAAAAATTT
>JAHEYA010000397.1 GCA_023251855.1 Bacteroidota bacterium | reverse complement strand
AAATCGAAAAGCATTGCCCTTGCCTGATTCATTTCAAAAAAAGAATGAAAAAGAAATTCCGATTGATCTCCATTCAGCCATTCCTGATCGGGTTATCGCTGTTTTAAAAAAAGTATTTCCGGGTAAAGAAATCAATTTATCAACAGATTTTTTTACTGACCTTGGCGGACATTCGTTGCTTGCAGCAACCTTTGTATCAAAGGTCAGAAAAGAGGGTGGTGTTAAAAATGCTTCTCTAAAAGATGTGTATTTACATCGGCCCATCAATGAACTTTCAAAATTCTGGTCAGAAACAGAAACTGTCAAAGAAAAAGTTAGTGAGCCGTTTCAAAAAATTCCACGGTGGCGTTATTACACATGCGGAATTGCCCAGTCAATAGCACTTTGTGTAATTTTTGGTTTGTTTGCTGCTGAAGTTTATTTCCCCTATCTGGGTTATTATTATACGCAATTAAATACAGAAAGCCACCTGTATGCAATTGTTGCAGCACTTATTATTTTTTGTTTAGTATCCCCGGTATTAGTCATATTTAGCATTATAGGTAAATGGCTAATTATTGGAAAAATGAAAGAAGGTGACTATCCATTATGGGGAGTTTATTATTTCAGATGGTGGTTTGTAAACAGGTTGCAGGATCTTGTACCTGTGCAATTTTTAAATGGCACCCCCTTGTATCCTATTTACCTTAAACTGAGAGGAGTTAAAGTTGCATCAAATGCACAGTTGGCTTCTTTTAATATTGGAGCTGAAGATCTGGTAACTATTGGTGCTGATGTTAGTATTAGTTCTGGTGTTATGCTTGATAATGCTGTGGTTGAAAAAGGAATGTTACGTTTGCGAAAAATATCAATTGGTGACCATGCATATATAGGCAGCAGCTCAGTAATTGGAGGTGGTGCAACTGTTGAATCCTGGGGAGAACTAAAAGATCTGAGTTATCTCCCGGAAGGCGAAACCATACAAACCGCACAGGTATGGGGAGGTAGCCCTGCAATAAAAATTGAATCCAAAACAATTGAGCAATTACCACACCCTCCCGAAATTTCAAAAACCACACAATTAAAATATGTAATTTATTTTCTCATTCTTTTGCTCATATTTCCGTTTGCCGTATTAATTCCACTATTACCAGTGATCTATACCTTGAATAAACTTGATAATGATGCTGATGATTACGATTTTCATTACCTGATCGTAACACCTGTTCTGGCCCTATTATACACTTTTTTGTTTGCAACAGTAACCATTATAATTACACGATGGTTACAAAAAAAGATTAAACCCGGGGTATATCCGGTACACAGCACATTTTATGTTCGCAAATGGCTTGCAGATCAATTCATGGAATTGTCGCTATTGGTTATGCATGCGGTGTATGCAACGGTTTATATCTCCTCATTTTTCAGGGCTCTTGGTGCAAAAGTTGGAAAAGAAACTGAAATTTCAACAGCAAGTAGTGTTACACATCCACTATTAAAAATTGGTGACAATTCTTTTATTGCTGATGCTGTTATACTTGGTGAATCAGATGTAAGAGCACAATCACTTATTCTTGATGTAACAACTATTGGAAATAAAAGTTTTGTCGGAAATAGTGCTCTCATACCACAAGGTTATCACTTGCCCGACAATATGCTTGTTGGTGCCTTATCAGTACCTCCAACGATTAATCAACTTTCATCCAATGAAGCTAAAGATTGGTTTGGTTCACCGGCAATTGCTCTTCCAAAAAGACAGGACAGCGGAAGCTTTGATTCATCACTTACTATGAAACCAACAAAGCTAAGATACTTTGCCAGAGCAACTGTTGAATTGATTCGTATTATGATTCCGGAAACTGTTATTTTATGTTGCAGTCTTTTGTTTATCGCTTATGTACATGATTTGTTGATTGATGAACCTTTATGGAAATTTTTGATGCTTTTCCCTTTATATTATCTTGGATTCATTGGTTTACCTTGCTTCTTCATCACTTTTGTTTTAAAATGGTTAGTAGTAGGTAAATACAAACCCGATCAAATGCCAATGTGGACATTCCGTGTATGGACAAGTGAAGCTATTACTGCTATTTATGAAGCTTTATCAGTTCCATTTTTTCTACAATATTTAAAAGGTACTCCCTGGCTTCCACTGTTTTTGAGGCTTTTGGGCGTAAAAGCGGGAAAAAGAATTTGGTTGAATACTACCGACATCACTGAATATGATATGGTAAGTATAGCTGATGATGCAGCATTGAATACGGATTGCGGACCACAAACACATTTGTTTGAAGACCGTGTAATGAAAACCGGAACTGTAAAAATGGGCGATCGAAGTTCAATTGGCTCCCACTCTATTATTTTATACAACAGCGAAATTGGTGCTGATGTAAGTTTAACCGCACTTTCACTCGTAATGAAAGGTGAGCATATTCCTGATAATACCAGTTGGTGCGGAAGTCCGGTGAGGAAATCGTAATATTAATTTGTTTAAACTAAAATAGTAATGACCGGAGAATTAACAACCGAATCGCAAGAAGGATCGCTTTCAAGAAAGCTATTGTCACTTTTTTTAATAACATATATTTTTTTATATATGTTTTTGGTCCCGGCCTTTGGCATTATTCCACTATATGATTATGTAATCACTTATGGTGCCCAAGCATTGAATTTTGTTTCTATTTGGGTCGGAAAAACCTTACTCTCCATCCCTCACGAAAAATTGGAGATGCCGAATAGTGAAGAAGGAATTATTAATTATGTAAAACTAATTTCATTGGTTGGTTTGTCATTGATTATTTCACTAACTATTTTTCTTTTTACCAAAAAACAGAAAAATCATACAAAACTTTATTCGTTTGTACTTCTTTATGCCCGCTATTTTTTAGGTTTAACAATGTTGGGCTATGGATTTTCAAAAGTATATGATGGACAATTTGTTGCTCCAGGCCTGCATACACTTGAAGAACCATTTGGAAATTTTTCTCCGATAGGTGTTCTCTGGACATTTATGGGATACTCAAAAACCTATGCAGCTTTTACCGGTTTGTTCGAAATTGTTGGAGGTTTTCTATTATTTTTTAGAAGAACAACTGCTTTAGGTGCGTTAATTATAATTGGAGTTATGATAAATGTGGTGATGCTAAATTTTTGTTTTGATGTAACCGTCAAACTTTT
>JAHEYA010000396.1 GCA_023251855.1 Bacteroidota bacterium | reverse complement strand
ATACAGGAACAATTCATTTGACACTGAGCACTCCAGGGAACTATACAATTACTAATACAATTCCTGCAAGTGGCGGATGTGCTGCTGCAATTGCAACCGACACAGTTTCTATACGCTTCTATGGTAATACCAGTTTTGCTTATTCATCAGCATCATATTGTCAAATGGGAAATAACCCGACACCTGTTATTACAGGTCTGCCGGGAGGGAAATTTTCATCAAGCCCTACCGGTTTATTAATTGATTCAATAACAGGCACGATTGATTTAACATTGAGTTCGTTGGGTACTTACTCGGTTGCCTATTCATTTAGCGGGTTTTGTCCAAGCGCAAGTTCTGTAAATGTTACGATTATCAACGGGACAACTTCTGCAAACTTCAGCTACCCGGTACTTTCCTATTGCCAAAATGCCAATAACCCTTCTCCGGTTTTTGGTACAGGTGCTATTGCAGGGACTTTTTCGGCCACTCCATCAGGTATATCAATTAACCCAACAACCGGTCTGATTAATTTACCAACCAGTGCTTCAGGTACCTATACGATTACTAATACAATTCCACCAAATGGCAACTGTGCTGCAACAATAGCAACTACTACTGTTACAATAACGCCACTTGACAATCCCGCATTTTCTTATACTTATTCTACTTATTGTCTGGCGGGAACTAATCCAACACCAGCAATTACAGGACTTCCCGGAGGCAAATTTTCAGCAAACCCTTCCGGTTTATTAATAGATTCATTAACCGGAACGATTGATATAGCAACAAGTGCACTTGGTTCTTATGCGGTTACCTATTCAACAAATGGTGCTTGCCACAACACTAGTGGGGTATCCTTAACAATTGCAAACTCTTCTGCTTCGGCAAATTTTAGTTATTCAGACACTCTTTTCTGCAAATTTGAAAATAACCCGTTACCAATATATGGAATTGGTGCAAGTGGTGGCACCTTTTCGGCTGTCCCAGCCGGTTTGGTATTTACCAATATACATACAGGGGTTATTGATTTATATTCAAGTGCAACAGGTACCTATATTGTTACCAATAACTTTCCGTCAGGTGGTGGATGTAGTGGGGCAATTTCAACAACCTCGATTCATATTAGTACCTGCTATATAGATGGTTATGTTTTCAACGACAATAATGCCAATTGCATCAGGGATCAGGGCGATTATGCACTTTATTCTATTCCTTTAAAATTGTATGATAATAATAATAATTTTTTAGGAACAAGTTATACATATTGGAATGGAAAATACAAATTTCAGAAACACATTGGAACATACACAGTAAAATTAGATACTACTAATCTGCCATTCACAGTTCAATGTGTTCACCCGGGGATAGATTCCTTAGTAATATTAACCTTAGGAAATCCTTCTGTTGCCAATGTTAATTTCCCGGTGGCTTGTGAGCAAGGGTTTGATATTGGTGTTCAATCTATTTGGGCTCAAGGATGGTTTTTTCCTGGGGTGCAACATAACTTAAATGTTAGTGCCGGAAATATAAGTCATTGGTATGGTTTAAATTGCTGGAGTGGCTCAGGTGGCCAGGTACAAGTTACGGTTACGGGTCCTGTAACATATAATGGGCCAGCGCCTGGAGCTCTTACACCAACTGTGTCTGGGAATGTGTTTACATATACTGTAGCAGATTTTGGCACACTAAATTACTGGTCAGACTTCAGACTAAGGCTTACTACGAGTACTTCGGCACAATCAGGAGACCAAATATGCGTGAATGTACTTGTTACTCCAACTCTTGGAGATAATAATATAAGCAACAATACCAAACAGTTTTGCTATATTGTGGGAAACTCCTACGACCCTAATCTGAAAGAAGTATATCCGGTAAATGTTGCACCCTGTTATCAGGATTGGTTCACGTATACTGTTCACTTCCAAAACACAGGAACAGCGGCCGCTATGAACATTCGTTTAACAGATACGCTTGATGCTAATTTAGATTTTGAAACTTTTCAGGTAATTAATTACAGCGATACTGTTGAAGTTATATTAGATAATAATTTGCTTACTTTCCACTTTCCTAACATTATGTTGCCTGATAGTGCCAGTGATTCCGAAGGTTCTAAAGGTTTTGTGCAATACCGTATAAAGCCAAAAGCAAATTTGCCGGCAGGTACACAAATAAAAAATACTGCCTATATATATTTTGATTACAATGCTCCAATTGTTACAAACACTACTATAAATGAATTTTTACAAACAACTTCAATAAACGAAAATAAATTAGGTAGCTTAACTATATTTCCAAACCCATCTAATGGTAAGTGTTACATAAAATTATCAGAAGGAATAAAAAACTCTCAAGTATTAATTAGTGTTTATAATTTATTAGGTGAATTAATATTAACTACTAAAACACAAAACAGCCTTTTTCTAATTGATATGAGCAACCAGCCCATAGGGATTTATTTCTTGCAGGCGCAACAAGAAGGAAAAATTTACAATCACAAATTGGTGATAGAGTAAATAAAACCTTTGGCAATCTTAGTATCATTAATTCCAACCCCACAAATTGAAGCTCAACGAAGCAGTAAATAGGGCTCATTTTTTATCGAATTTGAGCTTTAATTATTAAATTTGTGAGCTACAAAATTTTATCATGGCGAAAACGCTCAATAACAAGCAAGATAGTATTCTTGATTTTCTGAAAGCAAATCCTGTATTATCCTCTAAGGAAATTTATGATGGACTTAAGACGGAATTTGGGTATGCTACGGTTAAAAGGGTTCTACAAGATTTAATTTCTGAAAATCTTATTATTTCTTTAGGTAAAGGTAGAGGAACCAAATATGAATTGAGTCAGGCTTATGAACTGCTTCATCCGATTGATATGGATGTATATTTCAAAAAAGAAATTGATGATAGGAGGATAAAAGAAAGCTTTAATCATTCATTAATTGAAGACCTTTTGAGTAATGTATCTGTTTTTACAAATGAAGAACTTAATCAC
The DNA here is from genome assembly GCA_023251855.1 of Bacteroidota bacterium. Classification (GTDB taxonomy): domain Bacteria; phylum Bacteroidota; class Bacteroidia; order 2-12-FULL-35-15; family 2-12-FULL-35-15; genus 2-12-FULL-35-15. The sequence continues at coordinate 179 of JAHEYA010000396.1, read as the reverse complement.
CTCGCTAATCTCCAAAAGAAATACAAGGAGAATATTAATAAACTCAATAAAACAGAATACAAGAAAGAACTGGAGCGATTAGCGATTGACCTATGCTGGAAGTCTTCCCAGATTGAAGGGAATACGTATTCGCTTTTGGAAACAGAAAGATTATTGATAGAAAAGGAAACTGCAAAAGG
>JAHEYA010000395.1 GCA_023251855.1 Bacteroidota bacterium | reverse complement strand
CAAAAATTATCATAACCATAATTGGCAGAAGCATAAAAAGAGCTGCAATTCCGTAAACAGTTTGCCATCCAAAATGTGTAGCTAAAGGTGGTGCAAATAGCATAGTGAGCACAGTTCCACTATTGCCTGCACCGGCAATTCCCATTGCAAGTCCTTTATTTTTTGGTGGAAACCAACCTGATCCTAAAGAAAGGGCAATTCCAAAACTTGCTCCAGCTATCCCAAGGAGTACCCCCATATTGAGTACTTCTGAAAAAGTACCTACCATAAAATAGCCATACAGCAAACCAACTAACACAAGCAACATGGATAATATAGCTGCGGATTTTCTTCCTATATATTGACCAAGTAATCCAAGAGGAAATCTAAACAAGGCTCCTGCAAAAATCGGAACAGAAATCATAAATCCTTTTTGGGCAGGAGATAAGTGAAATTGCTCACTTATGAAAGGAGCCATTGCACCGTTTAATACCCATATTGCAAAACAAAAATCAAAGTATAAAAATGCAGAGAAGAGGGTGGGCGCATGACCTGATTTTAGAAACTCTTTAAAATTTGCCATAATTTTTTTTAGTGAGAATAAAACTCTTGCAACGTTTTTACATGGTGATAATCCCTTCGTCTGTTGAAAAAGCAATTAAAACACTTTCAATTAATAATTCTACGGTACAAAGGAATAGAGATACCACAAGGTAAAAAATGATTTCTGACAGGAATTTTATTGTTTTTTCGCAAAAGAGGTAAAAGGAGTTTTTATTTTTTTGGAAGAAAAAATTTAATAATAGTATTTTAACTTATCCTTTAGCAGTTCAAGATTTAATATTTTTATTGTTTTACCTTTCAGCTCAATAATATTATCCTGTTCAAACTCTGAAAGGAAGCGCGAAACCTGCTCATTATTTGTTCCTGCCAAATCGGCAATATCCCCTCTTGATAATTGTGCTTTTAAAAAATTCCGGGCATCAATACCATAGGCTTTTGCTATCATCATAATCGCATCGGCAATTTTTTCGCGGATACTCATCTGTGCCTGGTCTCTTATTCGTGTTTCAGTATTTTTTAATTCTTCAGCATAAAAAAGAATTAGCCAGATGGCAAACTCTGAATCATTGCGGAGGATCTCAAAAAACAATTGAGTTTCAATAAAACAAACTTTTGAATCTTCAATAGCTTCGGCACCAATAGGGTAAATATTTTTCCCGCCCAATCCTCTGTGTCCTATAATATCGTTGGGTTTGGCAAGTCGAATGATTTGTTGTTTACCATTTAAACCTGATTTAAAAATTTTTATCATTCCGCTTAAAACAAAAAATATTCCCTCTACGGATTCTCCTTCATAAAAAATATGTTGTCCTTTTTCGCATCTAATTATAGTGCCGTATTCATTAATCAAATCCAATGATTTTTTTGAAAACGGTTGTGAAAGAAATGCATTAATGGTTTCGCATTTTTTATCTAGAACTTGTTCCATATTAGTTTCCGTTTTTTCTGAAAAATTTTGTGATGAATTTTCTTCTTCCTCTAATTAAAGCGCATTTTCCTGTGTTGCTTTTTGTTTTATTGATACTTGATGTAACTTTTTGATACAAAGAAATAAATTTCAATTTATTCAAAAAATGATTTTCAACAGGTTTTGAACATCAAAGTTTTTAAAAGTTTAAAAAAATTCAAATTTCAAATGCCAGATTTCATTATTATTCATCACAAGTTCAAGTCAATTGTCTTCAGCCATACACAAAGGTTTTAAAAAATATTTCTTTTTTGAAAATAATTTCAAATCGATATTTTTTTCCGAATATGATTTATGTCATTGTTTAATTTTTTTATAACGATGAAAATTGTAGCGCAAAAAAATAAACTTTAATTGACATAAAAGAATTTTTAAAGTGTCTGTTTTTAGTTGTTAATAAAGGAAAAGAATGAATTATGACTATTGTCATATTTGAAAATGAGTTTAATCATATTTTGAGATTTAAAATTCAAACAACTTTGTCTCGAACAATTTGAATTATGGTTCTCCGAATAAAAATACCTCCATCTATTATGAAAGCCAATAACAGAACAATCCAAAATTTAGAAACAGATCTTTTCAGAAGATCAATTAGTCAGTTTGCATTAACAATTTTTTGTTTTGCTCTTTTTATTTTTGGTGTTAAAGCTCAAAATGGTGAAGCAATTTTTAAACAAAATTGTGGTGTGTGTCATAGAGTTGGTGGTGGGCGAATGGTGGGGCCAGATTTAATGGGTGTAACCACAAAACGATCTGAAGCATGGTTAATGAAATGGGTGAAAGGTTCTCAAGCGTTGATCCAAAGCGGTGATGCAGATGCAAAAGCTATTTCAGTTGAATTCAACGGACTTATAATGCCCGATCAAACAATTTCTGATGCTGATATAAAAGCAGTTTTTGCATTTATAACCAGTAATAGTGCTCCTGCAACCGCATCAGTAGACACAGTTAAAAAGAAAGTAATTCCGGATGCATCTCTTACTGCAACTCCCGAAATGGTTCAACAGGGTGAAAATATATTTTTAGGAAGTCAAGCTCTTGCCAATGGTGGTCCTGCTTGTATTTCCTGTCATAATATTGATTATAAAGGATTAATTCCAGGAGGATTACTCGCAAAAGATTTAACAACTGCTTACAGTAGATTAGGTGGCGATGCAGGTATTTCAGGCATTCTTGGAGCACCACCTTTTCCGGCAATGACGCAAGCCTATAGAGATAAACCAATCTCTGAAAAGGAGATTACTTCTGTCATAGCTTTCTTAAATAAAGTTGATAAAGATAAACCAAACCAGCAAGCCTCAACAATGAATCCTCTTCTTTATGGCGGTATATGTGGGTTATCAGTGTTGATTTTACTGATACTCTTGATATGGAACCAAAGAAAAAAACATACTGTGAAAAAAAATATTTATAACAGACAACTAAAATCTATATAATAAATTATTTAATACGAATCTAAAACCATAAACAATGAGCTGGATCGAAGATATCATCTCTCCAAAGACCCGTAAATGGGAGGAGTTTTACCGCAATCGCTGGCAATACGACAAGGTGGTGCGTAGCACACATGGCGTAAATTGCACCGGTGGGTGTTCATGGAATATTCACGTAAAGGATGGAATTGTAGTTTGGGAAACTCAAGCACTGGA
>JAHEYA010000064.1 GCA_023251855.1 Bacteroidota bacterium | reverse complement strand
CGGATAACAAACTAAAAAATTAGCAGTATCAGCTATAGGCATAAAGTTGGAATAGTATTGTTGTTGTGATGCATTGGAAGTATATCCATGCAGGTTAAAAACCAATGGGCGCGGACTGCTGCCGTTATAGGCTGCCGGAACATACAAACGATAAGAACGATAAATTCCACCCGACATAATACTATCAACAATGGTAGTTTGAGCGGAAATAAAAAGGCTTGTTGAAATCAACAAGCCTAGTAAAATTATTTTTATTTTTTTCATTAGAGTTTATATCGAATTAGTTTTTTATATGTCTGTTGTTCTTTCAAACCTATCTGTCATTCCGAATCCCTGTAAGGGTGAGGAATCCTTTTATTATGGAAAGATTTCTCCCTACAGTCGAAATGACATTGGTTGTGAGTTATTTCATTCAATATATAATTCTTATTCGGTAAATTCTCTATTGTTTCTAGAAATTTCCTTTTGACCTCATCCCCAATAATGCGGTACGCAGGGGTTTAGCTGTTGAGCATAACCGGCATAACCAACATCAAAATATCTTCCGCAGGGTTCTCCTTTTCAGTAGGCAATAAAATTCCTGCACGATTTGGTGCACTCATTTCAAGATTCACATTTTCGCAATTTAAATTGCCCAACATTTCAGCTAAAAACTTAGAGTTAAATCCAATTTCCATATCCTCTCCTGCATATTGACAAGTTAAACGCTCACTTGCTTCATTAGCAAAATCAAGGTCTTCGGCAGAAACGCTTAATTCACTTCCTGCAATTTTTAAACGTACCTGATGTGTTGTTTTGTTCGAGAAAATAGAAACACGTCTGATTGAATTTAAAAATGAAACACGATCAACAGTTAATTTATTCGGATTTTCTTTCGGGATAACCGCTTCATAATTCGGGTATTTTCCATCAATCAACCGACAAATTAAATTGGTATTTTCAAATGAAAAGAAGGCGTTTGTTTTGTTGTACTCAATTTTCACTTCTCCACTAATACTTACCAGAGTGTTCTTTAAAAGATTTAAAGGTTTTTTAGGAATGATGAATGAGGATGCAGCCTGTGCCTTTGCATCTGTTCTGCGGTAACGCACCAATTTGTGAGCATCTGTTGCAACAAATACAATATCTTCTTTAGATAATTGGCAAAGTACGCCTGACATTACAGGGCGCAACTCGTCATTACCTGCAGCAAACAATGTTTTGTTAATGGCAGAGGCCAATACACCAGCATCTAAACTAAGAGAGGATGCAGACTCAATACTTGGTACTTTTGGAAATTCATCTCCATTATTACCTGTTAGTTTATATTTTCCGTAATCTGAAATAATCTCTATTCCATATTTTTTTGTATCAATACTAAATGTTAAAGGCTGATCAGCAAATGTTTTTAACGTTTCCAACAATAATTTTGCAGGAACAGCAATGTTTCCGGAATCTTTGGACTCAATGCCGATAACAGTTGTCATGGTTGTTTCCAAGTCAGATGCAGAAATCTTCAACTGATTTTTATCTATTTCGAATAAAAAATTATCTAAAATAGGCAATGCGTTATTGGAATTAAGCACACCGCTAATGGCTTGCAATTGTTTTAATAATGATGTGCTTGAAACAATAAATTTCATATCTAATTATTTTTAATAGATGTTATTTAAAAATCAAAAATTTGTATGGCAAATATAGCATATTTACCTAAATGAAAAATATTAGTTTAAATGAACTTTTTAACAACGTTTCTATCGCTCCCCTCTCCTTACGCTTGCGCTGAAGCTTCAGCGTAGGCGCATGGAGAGGGGTTGGGGGTGAGTTCCAAGAAAATTACCAATTCATTGTGGGTGTTAATCCTACTAATAAGACCTACTTATGTTCTATTTTTTTTTGGAAATAATCAACCAGAGGCATCACCTTACCAAACGAATAATATTGAAGCATTACAAAATCTTTCCCATTATCCAGCAAAGCATCCAAGCGTTCAGGATCATATAACAAAGGTTTTCCTTCTTTATCCAAAACGCCTTTGTGATTTTTACGCGCATAAAACTTTACTTTATTTACAGTTCCTCTGTTATCCGTTACAGTTAGAATGTTTATAGGCTTTGATTTTAAAACAGAGTCAATTTGATTTTGATTTATATTCACTTCAAAACTTTCAAAATTCAATTGCTGAAAGTATGATAAATACTGCTTTACAGCCATTGTATCCAACTGACTCATGATTTGACCTTTAGAAACATTTTTTATTTGATAACCATTGTTTTCATTCACAGAAAGGTCGTAATCATTCTCCGGATGTGGCGGAGTTTCTACTTTTACCGATTTTATTTGGTTTGGAATATATTGAAAAACTGTTCTGTCTCTCCACCCTTTTTCTTCTACAAAATAACGGGTGGTTAAATATCCTTCAAACCCGGGAATATATGTAACAAAGGCTTTTGCAGAAGGTTGCATTGTTTTAAGATCAATTAGGATCATGTACGTTCCTGTTTGGTCGGGCGTTTCAGTACCTACATAATAGGCTTTTGTAAGTTTATTATTTTGGTAGATCTCACATTTCACTGCTTTTGCAGCCAATCGTTTTATCACATTGTCTTGCGCATTTTTCCCAACCGGTTCTTTAACATCTATTTTTTTTATCGTATACAGCAATGTTTGCAAAGCATCCGGCCGAACGCCATATTTACCGTTAACAGTCCAGCGCCCCAATGGTGACCGCTCAAGTGTAATGGAATTGCCATTTTTATCTGCTAAAAACAATTTGTTAATAGATGTTGTATCCGCAACAGCAAAGTCACGCAAGGTTTCTTTGATGGTTCCTTTCCCTTTATTTATAATAAACCAAAAAGAAATGGAACCTAAAATGATTACTAAAATAATTGCGGTTCTGTTTTTTTTCATTAAAAACGAATTTGAATATTAATTAATTTGTTGTACCCCGCAGGGGTACACTATTTATAGAAAATCAGTATGCCGCAAACATTCGACCCTGTAGGGGTCGAACCCTGTTTTTATTTCTGTTTGTTCTGCCAAGCAACAAACAGCAACTAACTCGCGTATTTTCTTTTTCTTAGTATATGATGAATCACCCCAAATAAAAGCAACGCCAACAAAGGCAGAATGGTATTAACAATTTGCCATTGCACTCTCTCCATCTTTATTTTTTTCTTATCCAGCAAACGCAGTGTCAGCTCTCGTGAACGAACACCTATCAATCCTGAATCATCACACAAATAATTAACACAATTTAAAATAAAATTTTTATTGCCATAGGTTTGCTTTGTATAGATATCATAACCCAAAGGATATGGTTTATGTGCTGAATACTGAACTTCATTTCTGATAATATCACCATCCGAAATAACAATCATTTTATTATCTACCCCATTTGATTTATAGGCAATGGTGCTATCGTGAGCTATTTGAGGAGGAACTCTGTTTTTAAAAACCGACTCAAATTTACCTTCCAATAAAACAGCAACTGGTCGATACGAATCCCGAAATTGATTTTCATCCGGCTTCAAATTCACCATCCGTAAGTCTACACGCACAGGAGCAATAAGCGTTTTGGCGCCTCGTGATGATTGAAGAAGAATTGTTTTTTTTATTCCTTTTGCTTCCACTGTATCCATGCTGGAAGCAAATTCAACTTTTATTACATCTAAATTTTTTACGATAGGATGGCTGCTGGTGGGCATTATCAATGGTGCAAACAACCAAGGCATTAATTCAAAACGAGGAGGTTGTCCTCGAAATGCTTTATTTACAGGTATTGCAGATGACTGCAAATCAATTATCAAATTTTGATTGATACGTACACCATACTTAAAAAACAAGTCATCTAATTTCAAATCGTAAGGTAAAGCAATTGTTGCTCCCGACCGCTGAAGACTATCAATACTGGTATACAGAGGATCAACAGCCCATATTACTTTACCTCCATTCATCACAAACTGATCGATAATAAATTTATCTTTTTCAGAAAAGGCACTGTCGGGCTTAGCAATGATGATAGCATTTAGTCCATCAAGAGCTTTTAATTGACCATTTATTTTTACGCGTTTCAGCAAATAAAATCCGCCTAAAGAATTTTTAATATCGTTAAGTGCAAGCGTATCAAGTTCTCCATGCCCTTCTACAAAACCAACCTTCGGTTTGATCACTGTCATTAAATTTCTGAGACAACTTGCAAATTCATATTCCAATGCTTGAATAGAGTTATTTAATTGACCTTCCGAGGATTGCATCATTTGGGTTTTAAGAAGCTGCCAGGACATTTCATGACCTTTATAGGATACAATAGCACCAGGGAATATGGTTTGTTGAGTGGTTCCCTTTTCTTCTTTTACTTCCAGGTTTATCGGTTGTAGCCCCTTATTGCCAAGCTGTTTATAGATTTCGTTCAGTTGGGTTTTATCAGTATTTATAGTGGGATTGATAAACTGATATTCGATATTATCGTTGGAATATGCTCTAAATTCATCCAGCATTTCTTTGGTTTCATCACGCAAACGTTTGAAACCAGCCGGAAATTCCCCTTCCAGATATACTTTCACATATACTACATCATTCAACTGACCAAGTATTTTTTTGGTAGCATCGGATAATGTATACCTTTTTTCGGAGGTTAAATCAAAACGATGAAACACAAAAGAGCCCACAAAGTTGAGCAATATCAATATGATAATCGCTAAACCCAATGAAAACAGATCTCGTTTTTTGTTCATTTCCTACGAATTACGAATCTGGATGTAATTTAAAAATCGGCACACTCTTTTTTAATTTTCAAATTGGCACATCGTCAAATTTTCAAATTAACATCACCACTTCCTGCTCTCCAGCACTGTTCGTGTTCCTAAAATAAAAATTGCAATTAAACTTATAAAATAGATTATATCGCGTGTATCAATCACACCGCGACTCATAGAGATGTAGTGATTATTAATTCCTAAAGCTAAAATAACATTGTCGACCTTACCAAATAATGCAAATGATCCCAAATAATCAAATCCGATGTAAATAAAAAAACAAAGAAACAATGCCAGAATGAAGGATACTACTTGATTATCAGTAATCGCAGAAGCAAAAATTCCTATCGAAACAAATGCTGCACCAAGGAACAACAAACCGATATAGGAGCCCCACATTCCGCCAGTATCAATGTTTCCGGCTGGGCTGCCTAATTTATGAACGGAGTAATAATAAATTAAAGTGGGGAGCAATGAGAATAGTACCAGCACAAATCCTGCAAAGTATTTGGCAAGGATAATTTGTAAATCAGTAAGTGGTCTTGTAAGCAATAATTCAATAGTTCCTGCCCTTTTTTCATCCGCAAAAGAACGCATGGTGATTGCGGGAATCAAGAATAAAAACACCCAGGGGGCAATAATAAAAAGTCCGTCAATATTGGCATACCCATTATCCAGAATATTAGAATCGGTTTGTAATACCCACAGAAACAAACCAATTACCAATAAAAAAACAGTGATGGTAATGTATCCGATTAGTGAACTTAAAAAACTGCGTATTTCTTTTTTTAGAAGTGTGTACATAAAAATCGGATGCTAAAATACTATTTTATAAAGTAATGTTAAAGATGTTTTTTTGTTGTCAAATTTTTCAACCACGTAGAAACATAGGTTTAATGCTTTTTTAATTTACACCATTTCGCAATATGTTTTAGCCCATCGCCCCCCTCTCCTTTGGAGAGGGGTTGGGGGTGAGGTTTAAGAAAATGTACAATTAATAATGGGTATTGGTATTCCTTTTTTTATTCTGGATTTATAGCAGAACTATTTTATGGCTACTTTTGGCGAATTGTTATAAGAATTATTGATATGAAAGTTTTAAAATTTGGCGGCACATCAGTTGGTTCAGCAGAACGGATGCACGCATTGGTTCATTTAATTAGTGATGTTTCTCCTAAAATAGTAGTGTTATCGGCTATGAGCGGCACCACAAACAATTTGGTGGAAATTGCAAATGCGCTGTATGCAAAAAAAAATGAGCTTGCAAAAAAACTCATTGATGATTTAAACACCAAGTATACCGGTGTAATCAGTCAATTATATAAAACCGAAAAAGTGCTTAATAAGAGTAAAGAATTACTTGTTTCGCATTTTAATTATTTGCATTCCTTCAGGATGGATATGTTTACTGCCAACGAAGAACGTGCCATTCTCGCTCAAGGCGAATTACTTTCAACTGCCTTATTTCATTATTATCTGGAAGAGATCGGTATCGATTCGGTTTTGCTGCCGGCTTTAAATTTTATGCGCATTACTGTGAATGAAGAGCCTGATATGAAGTATATCGAACTAAATTTAACTGCTGAACTTGCAAAATACCCGAACAATAAATTATTTATTACTCAAGGATATATTTGCCGGAATGCTTTTGGCGAAATTGATAATTTAAAACGTGGAGGAAGCGATTATACAGCAACCATTGTTGGTGCAGCCATTCGCGCTGATGAAATACAAATATGGACCGACATTGATGGCATGCATAATAATGATCCACGTATTGTTGACAAAACCCTCCCTATTGCTGAACTCTCTTTTGATGAAGCAGCTGAGTTGGCTTATTTCGGAGCAAAAATCTTGCACCCTACTTGCATTCTACCCGCTCAGATGTGCAATATTCCTGTTCGTTTATTAAATACAATGCAACCTGAAGCCAAAGGAACAGTTATCACTCAAAAAGTTTCTGGCGACAGTATTAAAGCGGTAGCAGCCAAAGATGGCATTTCTGCTATCAAAATAAAATCAGGACGAATGCTTTTAGCGTATGGTTTTTTGCGTTCCGTTTTTGAAATTTTTGAACGTTACAAAACTCCTATTGATATGATTACCACTTCGGAAGTGGCGGTTTCATTGACTATTGACAATACCCAAAATTTAGACGCCATTAAAAAAGAGTTGCAGGAATTTTGTTCTGTCGAAATAGATACCGATTTAACTATTGTATGTATCGTTGGTAATTTTACTGCTGAAAAAGAAGGGTACGCTTTGAAAATATTTGAATCACTAAAAAATATTCCTATTCGTATGATCTCTTATGGCGGCAGCGAACACAATGTATCCATCTTGGTTGATACCAAATTGAAAAAAGATACGCTTGTAGCATTAAACAAAGGATTGTTTTAAACAACACACTTTGCGACCTTTGCGACCTCTGCGGTAAAAAGATTAACCGCAAAGAACGCAGGGGAGAACTTACAAAGAACGCAAAGAAAAAAAGAATCATGTTCAGCTCAATTATAATATCAAAATTCAAAACCACTCCAACGCCCTTTTACTATTACGATGTAGAGGTGCTCAAACAAACGCTATCCAAATTAAAAGCGGAAAGTGATAAGTACGGTTTTATTGTGCATTATGCCTTAAAAGCAAATGCAAACAACAAAATTTTAAACATCATTAAATCCTTTGCAATTGGCGCTGATTGTGTGAGTGGTAATGAAGTTAAAAAAGCAGTTGAATGTAAATTTAAACCCGAACATATTGTATTTGCAGGAGTTGGTAAAAATGATGCAGAAATTAATTATGCATTAGATCACTCTATTTTTTGTTTCAATTGTGAAAGTTTACAGGAACTGGAAGTGATCAATACACTGGCTGTCACAAAAAATAAAATTGCTCACATTGCTCTAAGAATAAACCCGAATGTGAATGCAAATACGCATAAATACATCACTACCGGACTTGAAGAAAATAAATTCGGGATCAATTTATGGGAGTTAGATGCTGTTGTTGATGCGTTGAATGGATTTAAAAATCTTAAACTCATTGGTTTACATTTTCATATTGGTTCTCAGATCACTGACTTGAATTCATTCAAATCATTGTGTTTGCGGGTAAATGAAATTCAAACCTGGTTTATAAATCACAAAATAAATATTGAAAACATTAATGTTGGTGGTGGTTTAGGTGTTGATTATTATGAACCGGATACGAATCGTATTCCTGATTTTGCAACCTATTTTAAATTATTTCATGATTTTTTAGAATTGCGCCCTAATCAAAAAGTTCATTTTGAATTAGGTAGAGCAATTACAGCCCAATGTGGAACACTTATTTCAAAAGTGCTTTATATAAAAAAGGGAGTGAATACCAACTTTGCCATATTAGATGCCGGGATGACGGAATTAATGCGTCCTGCACTATATCAGGCATATCATAAAATCGAAAATCTTTCTAACCAACAACTAACAACTAACAACCAACAACTAAAGTACGATGTAGTAGGCCCTATCTGCGAAAGCTCCGATTGTTTTGGCAAAGCAGTAAATCTCCCTGAAACATTTCGTGGCGATATTATCGCACTCCGCACAGCTGGAGCTTATGGTGAAGTAATGAGTTCTGCTTATAATTTAAGAGATCGGGCAAAAGCAATTTATTCGGATGAGATTTGATACTATCAGAAAAAATAAGCGGCAACTGATTTGTGGTTGTCGGGCAATACAAGCAAAGGTACACTAGTGTGGAACGCCATTTTTTTACTGATACTTTTATGAAACAAACGTTCCATCAGATTATAGCGGTGAGGAATAATTGCAACCATATCCACTTTCTTTTCTTTTACTACTCCGTTGATGCCTTCTACCAAATCTTCGCTTTCGGAGAAGCTGTAAACGTGTTCTACATCCTTTAGTTTACTTTCTAACTTTCTTCCGGCAGTTACGTTCACAGAAGCGGCTTCCTGATGGCCTTTCACGTTCACCACAAAAATTTTAGAGCCGAAAGTTTTCATTATTGATTTCAAAACATTCAGCGTTTTTGCATCTGTTCTTGGATCGTAATCGCAGGCAAATGCAATCTTTATCGGTTTTTTGTAACTTGCTTTTTCCGGAATCACAATCACAGGTGTTTTAGCTTTTCTAAGAGTGGCAGTGGTAGTGCTTCCCATTAAGGCTTCGCTTAATTTGCTAGCACCTTTCATACCCATTGCAATAAAGTCGGTATTTTTTTCTTCTTCAAGTATTTCATCCACAGCCAATCCTGCTGTTGTTTTGTATTTCACATCCACCCCGTTTTTTTTCTTAAGGCGTAACACTTCCTTTTTCAATTGCATTTCACTTTCTTTCCGAATTTCATCAGGTGTAATTATCATTATCGGTGGTGCATCAGTTGATACAGGAACAGGTACATGATATACGTGGAGCAAATGCA
>JAHEYA010000394.1:1060-3184 GCA_023251855.1 Bacteroidota bacterium | reverse complement strand
AGGCACACCACCCTATTCTTACTTGTGGAATAATGGACAAACCACTTCAAGCATCGTTCACCTTCCGATAGGAAATTATTCGGTAATGACAACAGATGCGCATGGATGCAAGGATAGTTTAGTAGTAATAATTACCCAATCAGCCCAGCTTACATCTATATCTACTCAGGTAAATATTCTTTGTTTTGGTGACAGCACAGGAACAGCTACAATAGCAGTAGCAGGGGGGCATCTGCCTTATACTTATCTATGGAATCCAACCGGAATAACAACTCCAACAGCAACTGGTTTATGGGCGGGGATCTATTCTGTATTGATAACGGATTCAGTAGGGTGTACACTCACAGCTTCTGATACCCTCAGGCAGCCGGTTTCACCAATTTTAATTGTAAGTTCAAAAGTAAATGTTTTATGTAATCCTGATAGCACTGGTTCAGCAACAGTTGTTGCATCCGGAGGAACATCCGGTTATACTTATTTGTGGAATACTAATTCTTCTACTTCAACCATTACGCATCTTCCGGCAGGAAATTATAAAGTAATAGTAACCGATACCAATGGATGTAAGGATAGTTCACTAGTAGTTATAACTCAACCACCTCTTATCATTCCTTCAATTTCGACTGACACAAGCATTTGTACAGGAACAAGTGTTTCGCTTACAAGCAGTGCGGTGGGTGGGACACCCGGTTTTACCTATTTATGGATGCCGGGAGGAATGACAACATCTTCAGCAACTGTTTTTCCTGATTCTAATACCACATACACTGTTCAGGTTACAGATTCAAATGGATGTGCCGCTGTTCCGTTACACACTACTGTAACGCTTATACCATTGCCCGTAGCAACTATTTCTGTTACTCCTAATTCATTGGTGTTTTTTCCAGAACGACTTTGCTTTACTGCTAACACAGCCAATATTAGCAGTTGGACTTGGGTTTTTGATGATAATTTGACTGCTTCAGGAAATTCAGTTTGTCGTGATTTTTCAAAGATGGGAACTTATTGTGTAACACTTGTAGAAACTAGCAATTTTGGTTGCATTGATTCGACAGAACTATGTGTGTCGGAGGTTGGAGCAATTATTCCCAATGTATTTTCTCCAAATGATGATAATATAAATGATGTATTTCTTATCAATTTGGTGCCAGATGGAATAACATATTTTAAATGCGAAATATACGACCGCTGGGGCCTAAAAATGTCAGAGTTGAATCTGCCGAGGCAAGGTTGGGAGGGCTTTACCACTTCGGGTGCTCCTGTATCAGCAGGGACCTACTACTATGTTCTTTCTATTTCATGGGGGAATGATCTGAGTATCCGAAAAGCAGGGTTTGTGACTTTGGTTAGGTAAGGTTTAAAAGAGAAATTAATAATGTTATTTTTGTGCAAAATTAAATAGGTCATATGTGGAGTTTTGCCGGAAAATCAGGATTACTTTTTCTTATTCTGCCTCAACTTTTATTTTCTCAAAGTAATGATTCTCTGAAAGCAAGCAAGAACAATTCAACTACTCGATTTTTTAATATTAAGCAGTTTGAATATGCTGATTCTTCAGCATATGTAGATAATTCATTAGATAATTTTCAAAACTATTTCAGTAGAAACCACCTGGGCAATAGTGGTTTGGCGTTTAATGATCTATTTTATAATCCCATTACTAACGAAATTGGATTTAATTATTCAAAAAATAATTACTCAAATTATTTTTACTCTCCACAGAATTTAAAATATTTTAATACCAGGGCTCCTTATACCAATTTGTTTTATGTGACCGGTAATAAGTTGGAACAGATCTTTAAAATGAATTTTTCTTATAATATAAAAAAGAATTGGAATATGTCGGTTGATTTTTCAAGGTTTCGCTCCAACGGATTTTACGACTTTCATCAACTATCCTCAACTAATAATGTTCAAACCGTATTAGATAATTTTGCCGCAGTTTCCACCAATTACAAATCAACTAATAACAGATATTATTTTTTAGGAAGTGTAATTTATAATAATGCAAAAAATAATGAAAGTGGCGGAATTACTGACGATTCGACCTTTGAAAATGGAGGGACAATTGGTCAGCGCTTTACCAAAGTTTATTTACCTTCTGCCAGACGACAGGTAATTAAC
>JAHEYA010000394.1:0-1050 GCA_023251855.1 Bacteroidota bacterium | reverse complement strand
AACAGATCCGTTTTTTTTAAACACTATTTGAATTTTGGAAGTGCATCCGCAGATACCTCTAAACACAATGCAATTATTCCCAATAGTAGATTTGTACTGACTTCCTTTTTTGAAGATAATGTCTTAAAATACCAGGATGATATGCCATTGTCCGGTTTTTATCCAACAATTTATTATGACACTGCATTAACTTTTGATTCAACATATACTCGTAAAATAGAGAATGAATTGGTATGGAAGCGTGTAGATAATGGCAAACACAGAGGTCTGATAGATATGTTTGGAATTAGTTTTGGAGTAAAAGACCAATTTTTTAGAGTACGACAAACTAATATTGATACTTTATATCACCATACATTGGAAGATCTAATCAGTCGACAAAAAATTGATACAGCATTCAATTCTGTTTTTGCTTCAGCCGAATTTTATAATACCTATTCAGATCATAATTTTTGGTGGAATTTTTCAGGAAAATATGGTGTTACAGGCTATAATGCAAATGATTATGATGCTTTGGTACTTTTGAAAAAAAATATTAAAAATAATTTGAATGTGTTATTTTTAAAGGCAGAAACAAAATCACGTGCACCTGATTTTATATACAATCATTATACTTCAAACAATTTCAGATGGAATAATAATTTTGAAAAAACGCAGCAGCAATCTGTCGCATTTAATTTTTCAATAAAAAAATACAATTTTGCTGTCGGTACTGATTTCTCAATATATTCTAATGTTTTGTATTTTGATAATGCGGCAATTGCAAAACAATATCTTAGTTCAATTCCAGTAATATCGGCCTTTATGAAAAAAGATATTTCTTTTCATAATTGGCACTTAACTAACAAAGTTTGTTATCAAAAGGTGCCTGATACCACAGTCATAAGGCTACCGGAATTAGTTTTAGAACACTCGCTTTATTTTGAGAATGACCTGTTCAAAGGCGCATTACGACTTCAAATCGGTGCATCCGTTTTTTATACCTCTGCCTATTATTCAAATGCATATATGCCTGCAACAGGTCAATTTTATTTGCAAAATCAGCAGAAA
>JAHEYA010000393.1 GCA_023251855.1 Bacteroidota bacterium | reverse complement strand
CTTCAGTAAACTTAGATTCGGCATCCATTAAAATAGATCGAATTTTTTCACTTATATTTTCTCTGTTTTTAGTCTCAAATTGTTGCTGAATATAATAAATGGTACCACCACCAAATAATGCCAACGAGATTAAAACAATAAAAACTAAAAATAACTGAATACGATTTTTAAAACTAAAGTTATTAAGTAAAGGGCCACCAAGTAGTTGCCTTGCAAACAAAATTGTAAGTAGTAACAAACTGAAAAACGCAAATAAATAGGAGAAGGTAGTTATCTGATCCGTTAAACCAAGGGTTCGTTTACTCAATACAATTAGCGTATTTGAGTCGGGTCGGTACAAAAGATGATTAAAATCATCTTTATCAAGAATTGAAAAATTGCCACTATTATTCTTGAAAGCTAATGCACTAAGGTTGTACGGAAATTTTCCATACTGATTTATTAGTTGGCCATTGGTATATTTTGCATAAGAATAATTACTCAGCTCGTGTGATAAACCAATATTT
This sequence comes from Bacteroidota bacterium, assembly GCA_023251855.1. Taxonomy (GTDB): domain Bacteria; phylum Bacteroidota; class Bacteroidia; order 2-12-FULL-35-15; family 2-12-FULL-35-15; genus 2-12-FULL-35-15. The sequence goes on along the minus strand of JAHEYA010000393.1, from coordinate 2,690 downwards.
TTATCAAGTAACAATTCCGGAAAACCTATTTCATCTGAAATAAATTTTGCATCCAATTCGATATAAAGTGTGTTGGGCCTTAATTTTAGAGACCTTGATAAAGGAAGTTTTGCCAAATAACTAATTTTGCCTGAAGGATTATTTATAAATATAAAATGTTCGCATGACGTTGGAAAACCTTTTTTGGTAATTAATTCATCAAAATAAAGGTTGTTATCAAATAATACATTTTGAGATTTTATAACAGGCGAACACAAGCTATCAAACAAGGCAATCCTCACATCATATTTTTCCCAAAATCCACTGAAATACTTCTGTTTTATTCGTTTTTCAAATTCAGGAGTTCGTTTTACTGTTCCGCTTATATAGGAAATCAGAACAGAATCCCCATTTATATTTTTTTCTATCTCTTGAAATAAAAATTCGGCAACAGGGTCTTGTTCTGCTGCAAGTTTTTCAGCGTATATTTTCCGACTTTCAATTTCTTTAATACTGGTATGTTTAACAAAAATATGCATGGCATAAAAAGAAAAAAGAAACACAAGGACCACAATTCCTGAAAACGGATAAACAGTTTGTTTTTGCTTAATCAATACTATTGCAATAACCACAGCAAATGGCCATAAAACAATTAAAAGATCGAGAATTCCAAACAAATCACAGATTGCAATATGCACCCCTGCTGCAATTAAAAAAACAAGGATATAATATTTCTTGTTTAATTGAAACTGCTTTAATACAGCTACTAATTTATCAGCAAGCAAAAAATAAATAAACAAAAGCAAACCGATTATAACCAATGCTGTATAGCTATACCAGCTAATACTGAATAAATTATTAATGCTGAAAGAAATGTTCGAGTTATTTATTAATCCTGCGAAAAGCGTGGTGATAAGCCAGGAAAGCCAGAAAAACGCAAGAAACAGACTCAATGAAAGCAGACTCTTTTTCAAATTATTAAGTGGTGGTAACGCAGTATCAACATTAAATTCTTTAACGATACGGTATACAATAAAAAATAAAAGAACAGTGTTTATCAGCAAATCGCCAAGTGATGTAAGCCATACAGAGCTTGCATCAGCATATATTTTTGGACTAAACAGTTCAAAAGCATAAAAAATGGCAGGGAAGGAAAATTTTATGGTAAGGAAGCGCAACAAAAAAACAACTAGTACAAATAATGGTAACGAAATTGTTCTGACGAAAGTGCCTGACCCTATTGTATCTGTAATTTTTTTAAGGAAAAGGATTAGAAAAAAAAATCCTAATAAATAAAATAATACCGCTAGATAGGAATGAAACCCTATTGAATTATGCGAAGATGTATACTCCAACGAAAATAAATAATTATGATTCGAATTTGAGACCGGGCTTGCAGAATGGGCTGTTCCGGCAGGTGATGGATAAACACTAAGTTTAGTTTCAACCGGGACGGAAAAATCTTTTTGAAATTCATTAACAAGATATTTGTTTTGGTAGGGAAATTCATTTTTAATTAAGATCAGCCCTACAACCGTTTTTGTGGTAGTAGCATTGGTAGGCGGGTGCATTACTTCAAACCATCCATTATGAAGTTTTACCATTTTTACATCCAGGCAAACTTCTTTTATCCAGTTTTCAACTGCAATCGAGTTATCGCTCCAAAATTTTAAGGTGTCATTTTCATAGATAAGCAGTGCTATTCCGTTTTGATCTAATAAACTGTTGTAGTAATTCGGGTTTTGCGCAAACAGTTGATTATAATTTTGTGTTTCGGCACGTTTTGCAAGTGCCAACATTTCATCATTTAGTCGATGTTCCTTTTTATGTAATACGTCTTCAAATCCTTTAACAATAGAAGAATCGCTATCTAGATTGCTACTACCCGACAAAAAATAACCTGCGATAAAAAGCAGAAATACTAAAAAGAGAAGAGAAAATTTATTTTTCAAAAGTCAAAACGTTAATTCAATTAGCGTGCACAAAAAACTGCACTATATTCAACTCTTTCAGTTTGCATAAGGCACAGGTATTGTCTCCGCATTTCATGCGGAGTTATTTATATTGAATCCCGCAAAGCGGGATTAACACGAATAACCCTTGATGCAATCAAGGGTTAAATAAATGCTAACAAATAAACCCTGAAAGGGTTTAATATATTTTGCATTTGTGCAATTTTTCGTACACCTATTCAATTATCTCAACACCGTCACAATGCCCTTCCTAGTTGCACTTGCACCACTCAACCATTCGCAATTTACAGAATATACATATACTCCACCTTCAACTTTTGTTCCACGTAATTTTCCATCCCAACCTTGAAGTATATCATTACTGCGAAAGATCAATTCTCCCCAACGATCAAATATCTTTATATCAATTGTTTTTATCGATGTGCCATAAACGCAGAACATATCGTTTAATAAATTATCGTTTGGTGTAAATGAATTGGGTATATACAATACTTCGGTGCCTTGTGTTACAAAAATGGTAAGTGTATCTGCATTGGAACATCCATTTTCATTGGTTCCAACCACTGTATAGGTTGTTGTAAGTGCAGGTGATGCAACAGGATTAGAACAGTTATTACAACTCAATCCAGAAGTTGGTATCCATACGTAGGTCAATCCTCCAGTAGCATTTAACTGAGCACTGGTGCCTGCTAAAATGGTATCTCCGGCACCACTATTAATTATCGGTAATGGATCTAT
>JAHEYA010000392.1 GCA_023251855.1 Bacteroidota bacterium | reverse complement strand
GTATATTCCTCCATTCGACTTATAAACATAAGGTTTTGAGTCACTAAATTCTTGCTCTTTTAATGAAACGGAATAAAATCCTAAAGAAACAAAAGCAGAAAGATCTAACTTTTTTGTTACTAGAAAGTGATAATTTCCATCCAAATTAAATTCTCCGGTAGTTGCTTTTATCTTTTTGTCATCAGTACGTTTGAAGCCATAGTAGTCGTATGGATTTATTTCATAAAAATCGGTACCGGAACTTAATCCCAGGCTCCAACGACTGGTAATACCATATTCAATAATGATAGGGTCTCTGGCACCATGAATATTTTCCTGATGCATTAGTAGAGGATGTTTTGCATCACTCATATCAGTAGTTGAAACGTTTGCCCAAGTTGATCCTTCGGATAAACTAATCAGCAATGACCCTTTTCTGAAAGCCTGTGCATGAAGCAAAGAACTATAAAGAAACAATACCAGAAAAGAAGCCAAAATGGAAGAGAGGTATATCTTTTTCATATGAGAGGTTTTGGTTATTTCAAATGTAAAAAAATATTTATTAAAAAGCAAGTGGGTTGGTTTTCGAGTATTATATTTATAAATCATACATTTGGAAAATGAAAGATACAACTACATTGAACTCCTTTATAGATAGCTGGCTGGCAGCATGGGCCGGAAATAAGCCGGAGATACTTTTAGATTATTATACACCAGATGTATTTTATCTTGACCCTGCTAACCCCAATGGATTAAGAGGAAAAGAACAACTTTTCGAATATTTAAAAAAATTATTACAAAAAAATCCAAACTGGAAATGGTCCACAGAAGAAATTTTTCCGACTGAAAAAGGTTTCACCCTTAAATGGAAAGCTGAAGTTCCTATTGGTTCAGAAAATTTATCGATTTATGGTTTAGACATAGTTGAAATGACAAATAATAAAATTTCAAGGAATGAAGTCTATTTTGACCGCTATGACTGGCTAATAAAGATCATGAAGAAATGAGTTCCAACATTCTACCATACAATTAAATCCTATCTTCATCGTTTACCTAAAATTCGTACATTCGTAATCTAAATTTTGATATCAGTTATTGTATGTTAAAAGGGTTATTTCAATTTTTGAAAAGCAAAGTCTTTTTTTTGAATTTGTTTCTATACGTAGCACTTATTGTTTCACTGTTCTGGTATTTAATTACCTGGTTGAATAATTATACCAGTCATGGAAAAACCTTCAAAGTCCCTGACTTTAATAGTGTTAAGGTTGCAGAATTGGATCAATTTATTTCCGATAAAAATGTCCGGTACCAAGTCATTGATTCAATATACAATACAAAAGCAAAAAAAGGAACTGTTGTAAAGCAAGAGCCGGAGCCCGGAACAGAAGTAAAAGAAGGACGCATTGTTTATTTGTATGTTACTTCCATCATGCCTCCCAATGTTCAAATGCCTAAGCTGGTGGATCGTTCTTTACGACAGGCGATTACAATGATCTCCACCTATGGTTGTAAGCTTGGGAAAATTGAATTTGTTGCCGACCAATGTGCAAATTGTGTTTTAGAACAATTGGTAAAAGGGCTAAAAATTGAACCGGGTACAAACATCTCGAAAGGAACGGTAATAAATTTGGTGGTTGGTAGAGGACGTGGTGGAGAAGAAGTTGGAATACCCTGCTTGTATGGTTTAACAGGCAAAGAAGCGATGGAAAGATTAGCAGAAGCATCATTAAATGTGGGTGCTGTTATATTTGATTTGCCTAAAGATTCCATGACAGCTGTAGTTTATAAACAATCACCCACTTGTGGTAAAAGAGCCAGTATCAATTTAGGTAGCAGTATCGATTTATTTTTATCTGCTGACAAAAATAAATCCTCTCAAGTATCTGATACAACAAGCAGTTCAAAAGATGATGACACCAATTTTGACGACTAAAAATAATTTGGAGTTTGCGTATCCGGCAGGCAGGTTTAGAGAGCGGAAAACGGAGTTAATGGCACAGCGCAGGAACTACGAACCACGAACTACAAACTACAAACTATTTTTCACGCTGTTGTCTTTTTTTATTTTTCTTTCAGTATCCCTATTTTCGCAAGGTTTGGCTGAGAATGACTTAAATACCAATCAGATTTTAATAAAAAAATGGGATGAAAAAAAAATGAATTCCAAATTAAGAGCAGCCTCCATACAGGATACCATAGCTCTTGATACGGTGAAAGGTTTCTTAGATGATTTCTCGTATAATGAACCCTATCCTGATACTGCACTTTGGCTGGATAACGAAGTATTTATTAACCGTGGGTATGCAAAAGCCCCAATAACATTGGGTACTGCAACTTTTGATGGATTAAATGCAAAAGGGTATCCCTATGATTTTACAGTGGGCACCACCTTCTCCTACCCCGCTGATTCATTAACATCTAAGCCGATCAATTTATTAAACTATATGCACAGCGGCTCTCCTGTTAATTACCAGATGAGTGATTCCCTTTATTTCAGTTTTTATGTTCAACCACAAGGCATTGGTAATGCACCGGAACAGAATGATTCATTGGTACTTGAATTTACTGCTCCAGGAATGAGCGCATGGACACATATTTGGGCTGCTAAAGGCAGAACACTTGCAGTAAGCGATTCAGGCTGGAAATTGGTGATGATACCCATAAAAAATGCTCAGTATCTAAAAAAAGGATTTCAATTCAGATTTAGGAACTATGCAACGATCAGCGGTAATCTCGACCATTGGAATATTGATTATGTGTATTTGAATAAATACAGAACTGCTGCTGACACTATTTTTGAAGATGTTGCATTTGGATATAATGCTCCTGCACTTTTGAATACATATACCGCAATGCCCTGGAAACATTACAATACAACATTTATGAAAACAATATATTCTTCATCAATACGCAATAATTATTCAATTGCTAAAAATGGAAGTTTTATTTATAGGATTTTTGATGAAGCCGGAACACAAGTAAATACAACCTATACAGGAGGTGCTACCAATATTGATCCTTTTGTTCCGAATGGTTGGCTTAATTATCCTGCCTTTACAGCACCCACATTAAATTATACCATACCGGTATTGACAGATACTTCACGATTTACAATAGAATGCAGTCTTACAACCAATCCTGATAAACACAAAGCAAATGATACTGTTCGCCATATTCAAAAGTTTCAGAATTTTTATTCATATGATGATGGAAGTGCCGAAAGTGCTTTTGGTT
>JAHEYA010000391.1 GCA_023251855.1 Bacteroidota bacterium | reverse complement strand
ACATCGCCTTATTATTATTTATGGACACCCAATGGTGATACAACCACTACAACAACAGGTTTGAATGCCGGAGCATATCATGTTGTTGTTGCTGATAATACAGGTTGTTATATAGATTCTTCTCTTACCATTTCTCAACCGCCTGATATTATTTTGAGCGACACCACCATAGCTTCAACATGCAGTTATAACAATGGAAGTGCAACTGTTATGGCAAGCGGAGGTACAGGGGCGTTCACCTACTTATGGACAACCAGTCCGGTGCAAACTACAGCAACAGCCAGTAATTTAGCTGCCGGTAATTATACGGTTACTGCCACTGATTTTAATGGTTGTCATAAATCAGTAGTGGTACTGGTTGATTCAACAACTTTTTTAAATGCTGATTTCAGCTCTACCATTGGGTGTTTGAATACACCTACATTATTCACTGATAATTCCTCAACATCTTCTCCTGACTCAATTACCGCATGGGCATGGAATTTTGGCAACCCTGTTCCAATTGATCATTCTCAAAACCCTTCACATACTTTTACAACACCGGGTGTTCATACTGTTTCATTAACAGTTACTTCTTCTATTGGATGCGTTTCAACAATTACAAAGCCTGTTTCTTTTTATTATTTACCTTTAGCCAACTTTTCCGTTACAGATGTATGTGCTAATGCATTTACCCAGTTTGCCGACTCTTCAACGGTTTCCACTGATACTATTAATTCATGGTTCTGGAATTTTGATGATGCCAACTTAACATCTTTCAGCCAAAACACTGGTCATACCTACAATTCAGCCGGTATTTATAATGTTTCATTAATTGTTACTACTAACCATGGCTGCTCTGATACAGTAATCAAGCCTGTAACAATATATTCCCCGCCCGCTGCCCAGTTTACATCTACACCCACAAGCGGTTGCATTCCGCTTTGTGTACAGTTTAATGACAGTAGTTTTGCTCAGAGCGATTCAATCACTAGTTGGTCCTGGAGTTTTGGTGATACGTTGTCCAGTTCTAATACAAACGTAGAACACTGTTACACTACTGCCGGTACATTTAACATATCACTTACTGTTACATCGGCTCATGGATGTTCGTCCACTATTGCCAAGCCGAATCTTATTAATGTCTACCCTTTTCCTGTGGCTGCATTTAATTTTTCTCCACAGCCTGCAAGTACAAGTGATGGGGAAATTCATTTCAATAATTTATCGGTTGGCGAAACAGCATGGAAATGGGATTTCGGTGATCCTCATAATCAAACCACAAGTACACTTGAGTTTCCAACGCATTATTATTCTGACTCGGGCCACTACTGCGTTCAGCTTATTGTTCAAAATACACATTCTTGTTTTGATACGGCTGTACACTGTTTGGACATTTATCCTGATTTCACTTTTTTTATTCCAAATGCTTTTACTCCCGGAGGTGATGGTCTTAATGATCAATTTTCGGGCTATGGAACTTTTATAAAAAAATACGATATGTGGATTTTCGACCGATGGGGCAATATGATTTTCCATACGGATGATTTAAAAATGCGCTGGGATGGTAGAGCTAATCATGGAGCTGAAATAGCGCAGATAGATGTATATGTATACTTAGTTGAATTGACAGATTATAAAAACAGTGCACATTCATACAGGGGAACTGTAACTCTGGTGAAGTAGGTTTTTGCAAGAAACAGGATTTAATCAGCTTGTCAGCTTAGTACAGGGAAGCAACAATGAATAATTATCAACATTTGCCTACTCAAACGCATAAAAACTATGCAAATTCACTACTTTTGTGTTAAAAACAGCTAAAGGGTTTTCTCAAGTTGAATTAGCCAATAAAATTGGAATAAAAAAGTTGAAGAGCTACCCCTTGAAAGTAAATCGTATATCAAAAACGTTATTGATGCCTTACTCTTGCAAACAGAACTAAAAATTAAGTATGCACATTAAAATTTCGTAATCATGTCTACTACTGCGCATTTAAACATTCCGCTTTCTGTTAACCAACTTATTGAGTTAATAAAGCAGTTGCCCAAAACGCAACAAAATAAAATTGTTTCTATTATTCAAGAGGAAAACGATTTTGTGGTGCCTGAATGGCATAAAAAAATTGTACTTGATAGAATTAAAAACGAAAAAATCTCTGATGCTCTGCCTTGGGCAGAAGTGAGGAAAAAACTAAAATTTAAATCCAAATAAGTATATGGATTTTAAACTCCTTGTTTTGCCTTCGGCTGCTAAAGATATTCAAGATAATATTGATTATTACGCCTCTTTACAACCCGAACTCGACAATAAATTTGACGAAGAAATAAACTCTTTTCTTTTATCCATTCAAAAAAATCCTTTCTTTCAAATCAGATACGCTAACGTACGTTGCCTACCATTGAAAATATTTCCGGTAATGATTCATTTTATCGTAGATGAAAACCATAAAACAGTTTACATACGTGCCGTTATTAATACCTCCAAAAACTCTGATACCAATTGGATTAAATAAAAAACACCTTACAATAAGTTGTAAAGTGTTTTTATCACTGTTTGCAGAATTACAAATCCTGCTGTGTTCCGAGCGGCAATGCAATTGCCGCTCAACGACTTCGTAATTTTATTTTTTATTCTTAACCAACATTCCGCTTAACGGGGGCTGTTTGCATCAAGCACATATCATCTATTGGGGCTGGCATTTGATTTTTTAATTCTTTCTTTTAATAATTTTAACAGGATTTTGTTTTGTGTGGAATATATCTGTTATAATTATTTTGTTATTCTGATACTGATAAATAATTTTATAATTTCCCTCAATTAAATAACGGCTATTTTGTTTTAAGTGTTTAAGTAAACCTTCTTCCTGACCTGATTCCGGAACGTTTTGTAATTGTTCTACTCTTTCAATTAATTTGTTAATGTAATTGTTCGCTATCATTTCAGACCGTGATTCTTCTTCTAAATAGTTTTTGATTTCATCCAAGCATTTCAACGAAAAAGGTGTCCAATACAGTCTTCTTCTTTTCATTATTTGCTACTGTATTTCATTTTTACGCTCTTGTGTTCTATTAGTTTGCCTTGTTTAATTTCTTTTTGTGATTGATTATTGCGGGCATAAAACTCCTCCATTGTAAAGGGTTTGATAACTTCTTTTTTGTGTTTTAGTTCCGCATTTAAAATCATGTAAATAGCTTTTAGTATTGATTCGCTGTCAACTATGTCAACTGCTTTGTG
>JAHEYA010000390.1 GCA_023251855.1 Bacteroidota bacterium | reverse complement strand
ACTCCAATTCCATTTTGTGCACTAATAAAAAAGGATGTGTTCGATTCAGGAATTTCATTTAAAATTCCCTCTACCTGATAAGATTTGAGTGCTATAAAAACATAATCTGGATTTTGTTGAAGCAGTTCTGAAGCAGAAGAAAAAATTGCATTGAACGTTGCTTTTTTTTTGATTACATTTTCCAGTTTTATGCCTTCATTTTTAATTTGATTGACCTTTATTTTATCATTATCACAGAGCATTACATCACAACCTGCTTCCTGTAAATGAACTGCAAGTATCATACCCACTGGACCCAAGCCAATAACACCTATTTTTATATTTTGTTTTTTCTTGTCCATTAAATTTTTACTCTTGAACTTTCAATTTGCTCGATAAATGTTTCGATTTTTGTAATACTTTGTCCTTCTGAAAAAAACCTTAAATCGCACAAATCACCTTCAATAATCAAATACGGAATACCTGTTTCTTCTTTTAACCGTTGAGGCATTCCAAATTTTGCATTGGAATTATTGAAGCATGTTTTTGAATCATGAAATACTATTCCATCACAGTGATATTGATTTAACCAACTTTTTAGCATTTCCATTTTAGCTTTTTCACTGCGGTTGATAAATATTTTTGTATATGCGAGTGCTGAAGATTCAAATGGATTTTTTTCATCAAACTCGTCAAATACCCAACTGCTACAGTAAGTAGATGCCACAACTGCTGTGTTATTTTCAACAAATAAATCTGATAACATTCTTATTTTGCCCCAAATGGGCATTCCCTCCCAGAAAATACGACATTGCTCATTTTTAACAACTCCTCTTTTATTTTGAACATTTTCGTTTAATTCTTTTAATAGAACCGCATAATAATCTTTTGCCTGTTGGGTTCCTCTCATTACTACAATTGGTCCCATATGTATCACACCATCAAAAAAACTGAGTGGCGCAGGTGATTCTTTAGAAGTTTTTAAAACTTCTTGCCAAAGCAAAGTGGCTTCTTTGCTTAATTTTAATGTTTCACGAAATCTGTCTATATCAAATTTATTTCCGCTTGCCTTTTCACAAATCGGTATAATTTTTTTATGCTGATCCACAACAAGTGCAATTTCCTCTCTTGAAACTTCATCAACATATCTGGGCGGATGGATACCTACAATAGGGCAATTGAACTGTTTTGCAAAGAAGCTAAACCAGTCTTGAACTTCTCGGCACTGATTTGTATTATAAACAATCAGATCAGGCTTTGGAATCCCTTCCATTCCGTATTGATTTTTGAGCGGACTTTTTCCACTAATAAAAGAACCGATGTCACTTGTTGTATAAGAACAAATATGGTTTGAATATCCGCACTTAACTGCAGAAGAAATAAGGTCAGTTGCTGTTCGTGTAGCACCAAGCAAGGCTCCATGATTTTCGGGAAAATAAACGTCAAATCCAAAAGAACGAAGTAATTCAGCCGGTCCTACACTAGTGCACCACGCAATTTTTTTTCGACCCGTTTCAAGAGACAAAAAATAATCGCGCATTAGGTTTTTCAGAATGGCGGTTGATTTTAACTCATACATATTGTTTATTGGCGTTTTTAGAGTTACGTTTTTTAATTTTTAATAACCTTTCGCACTATTTTTTCTTCACCAATATTAATTTCCAAAAAATAAATTCCTTCAGCAAAGGTTGAAATATCTATTTGCTGACCATATTGACCAATACTCAATTTGTTTTCTGAAATAAATAATATATTACCTGTAATATTTCTAAGGATTATTTTCGAAGGAACCGAATTAAGAAGATACATTTCTATCGTAATACGTTCATTGCCTGGTATCGGAAAAATTGTTAATGAATTTATGTTTCCATTATTGTATATACCGGTGCATGTTTCTACAGTTATTCGTTGTGGATCCGAATTGGTTTGGCAGCCCAGATTATCCGTTAATGTTAAAGTATAAACACCTGATTGATGAACGTTAATTGACCTTGTTGTTTCACCTGTTGACCAGGAGTATGTTTGGCCAGGTACAACTGCTTTTAATGTTACACTATCGCCTTCACAAATAGTGTCTTTCGGCTGAATGCTAACTGTAGCCAATTGAGCAATGTGGGCAACAAGTATGCTATTAGGGCTAATGGTTCCTGTTATTGCCGGATGGGACGCTATAACACGCACTTTGTATAAACCAAAAGTTGTGTTGATTGGAATTGTAGCCACAATGAGAGCACTATTCCAGTAAGGTAATGTACCTATGTTGGTGGGTGATGAAAAACTTCCTATAGGGTCAGATAATTCTGCGGTAAATACGTTTGTAAAGCTGAGAGGACCGCCAGAAACTGTGAAGGGTATATAAATATTACTTCCAGCGCAAGGCGAAGTTTGAATAACACTATCAGTAGTAATTGTAATGTTTTGAGAGAATGCTTTTCCTTCATACACTATCAAAAGAAAGGAAGTGAAGAATTGAATTGCAAATAAGATTGTAAGTTTTTTCATTTTTTTTTGTATTAATGAGTCTTAGTTATTTCGTTATTTATTTGTGGTTGTCCAACGTTATCTTGTAATTCTCTTACGGTTACAGAATTATCTGTGTCGAGTTTAATTACATAAACTTCTTCGCTGGCTTTATTTTTTGCACCATACAGATTTTCTATTTGTGCCTTATAAATATTTTGAACATTAGAAGGAATTATTTTCATTGATGGTGTGAGGGTATTTTTCTCTATGCTAAGTTCATCATCGATTATCATAGCATATTTAATTTTTGAAAATTTTTGGTTTAAACCACAGTTGGCGTCATGTAAGCATCCATGTAAGCATTTTCCAAGTTCGGTAATTGAACGTGGACAAAAACAACCTTCTTCTGGGGAAATTTCATAATCGGGATGATCAAATACTTTTTTATTTGGAAACAAAAGAGCCACTGGATATTCCTTAGCTCCCCCAACTACCATGGCGTAAGCTACATAATGACACTTCATTTGAATTAAATTTTCCATTTCTGTCGGAATAACTTTTTCGCCATTTGTGAGTTTGAAAATTCTGTCTTTTCGCGAAATGAGTTTTAATCCTGTTAATGAAATTTCACCTATATCACCGGTACAATACCAGCCGTCATTGGTGCAAGCAGTGCTATTAGCTTCATCATTTTTATAATATCCTTTCATTACATTTCGACCTTTTACTTGAATTTCTCCATCGTCAACAATTCGAATTTCAACGTCTGGAGTAGGTTTTCCAACAATACCAGTTTCACGTTTCATTTTTGGA
>JAHEYA010000389.1 GCA_023251855.1 Bacteroidota bacterium | reverse complement strand
CAACAAACTTGACCTCATTTCAAAATTGACAGTTTCTGTAAAGACCGATATTACCGACAGAAAAAAATATTTTTACAAGGCCTTCGGTGCGTGGGAGTCCAAACAATCTGCCGACCAAATTATAAATGATATTCGTAACAGTAGAACTTTAAAACGCCAAATTGAGCAATTTTGAAAAGTTATTTAATTGACACAAACATCTGTATTTACTATATAAATGGTAAGTTTGACCTCAAGAAAAAATTTGAAAAAGTCAACCCTGACAATTGTTTTATTTCTGAAATCACACTCGCAGAATAAAAATTTGGAGTTGAAAACAGCGAGAAGAAAGAGAAAAATCAAAAAGTTCTTGAAAATTTTTTAACAGGAGTAAAAATTGTTCCGATTTTCCATTCACTTGACCTGTACGCAAAGGAAAAAGCGCATTTAAGAAAAACAGGAAGCCCTATTGACGATTTTGATTTATTAATTGGAGTGACATCTGTTACTCATAATATGACTATGGTGACCAATAACACCGACCACTTCAAACGAATAAAAGGAATCGTTTTGGAAGATTGGACAAAATAATTGTTTCCGCACTAAGCTGCATTTTATCAACAAAAAAATAAAACTATAAAACCGTTGAGCTGCAATTGTATTGCCAGTCCCCGCCTACAGAGTGAATGAGTGTGAAATGCCTCAAATAAAATTAACTATTCATAAATATCTTTTCTATGCCCGAGTGTGATAATATCGATGATTAAAGTAGTATCAAAAATATTATAGATAATGCGGTAGTTGCCAACTCTAATTCTGTAACCATCTCTGTTTTTAAGTTTCTTATACCCATGTGGTCTCGGATTAGTAACAAGATTAACAATAGCTTTTTTGATATTAGAATAATACGGCTCGTTAATTTTCTCCAATTCTTTAAGAGCTTGTTTGCTAAAATTTAAAGAATAGAGCATTATTTTTTATTTTTGCGTTTGGCTTCAATAGCTCTGAAGGCTTCATTCATAGGAATTCGCTCACCGGTGTCCTTTTTTTTAGCGGCATCATAAAGGCGAACATCTTCCAAATCTTCCAGTTCTTCCATAAGTGTATCAAACTCTTTCTGTGGTAAGATGACAAGATTTTTTCCTGCGGTATCTTTAATATATTGTGGATGTATGTTAAGCATGATATTATTGTGTTTAGATGTTGCAAATTTACAAAATTAAAGAGCTTTAGGCAAATGTTTTTAAATAATCAATTATCTCTTTTACCTTATCCGGTTCAAACCATTTTATTTCTTTATCCTTGTTAAACCAAGTCAGTTGCCGTTTTGCGAACCTCCTGGTGTTTTGTTTTATTAATTCAATAGCTGAGGGCAGATCAATTTTATTTTCCAAATGTGCGAATAATTCTTTATAACCTACTGTTTGTAGTGCATTCAGGTGTTTATGCTTTTGCAATGATTTTACTTCTTCCAACAAACCATTTAACATCATTTCATCTACCCGTTGATTTATTCTTTCGTAGAGCACTTTTCGGGACATGTTCAAACCAATTTTGATACTTGTAAAATTTCGTTTTTTGATTTTGCCTTTGCGGAATGCTGAGTAGGGGAGGTCCGTTGTTAGGCACACTTCAAGCGCACGACTTATACGTTGCGGGTTTTGGAGATCGACTTTGTTATCATAATCGATATCCAATTCTTTTAAAAGTGCTTGTACGCCTTCAATACCTTTGGTTTGAAAGAGTATATTTATTTTATTTCGGATTTGCAGATCAGCTTCCGGCAATTCATCAAAACCTTTACAAACCGCATTAATATACAATCCTGAACCACCTACTAAAATTATTTTTTCATTGTTTTGAAATAATTTTTCTAATAATGCAATTGCTTCTGTTTCATATTTTCCAACATTATAATCATCGGTTATATGATGTGAATTGATAAAATAATGAGGAATACCAAGCATTTTAACATTAGTTGGTTTAGCATTACCGATGTTCATTTCTTTAAAAAACTGGCGGGAGTCGGCTGAAACAACCGGACAATTATACGTTTTAGCGAGAGCAATGCTCAATGCAGTTTTTCCTATTGCTGTTGGGCCTACTATAACTATCAGTTTTTTTTTTGACATGCTTTTTTCAATAAACATTTAGTTTATGATGAGTACGAAAATACAAAGAAAATTTCCTGCCTTCAGGGGAATGTCTTTATTTAATGGATTTGATCCCAGCCATCGCACTTTCTCGACTCCGCTCGAAAAGACAGCGCATGTGGTCAGTTCGAGCATTCTGCGTTGAAGCAGACATATCGAGAACGATGTGCATGGGGAGGTTTTGATTGAAAATAAATTGGCTTTAAACTAGCCGCGATTGTAGCGTAAAGCCCGCACCGCAGGTACGAGGAGCGGACTTGCAGCGGAAAGCGGGTGGATGCTGCTTACAAAGTAGAATGCTCATGCTCCTGAAAATTAGAGTAATTTCAGTCCCAATTGCTTGGTTAGTCAAATTCATTATTTTCATTATATTCGCAGTTCTTAATTGAAAAATAGAGAGCATTAAACAACTAACAACCAACAACTAACAACCAACAACTAACAACCAACAACTAACAACCAACAACTAACAACCAACAACTAACAACCAACAACCAACAACTAACAACCAACATATGTCAACACAAACAGCTACAGCAAAACACCCACAAGGATTATGGGTTTTATTTGGAACAGAAATGTGGGAACGATTCAACTTCTATGGAATGCGTGCCATCCTTACATTGTTTATGGTTAACTCATTACTGATGAATGAAGCCGATGCCTCTTTAATATATGGAGGTTTTTTAGGCTTATGCTATTTAACTCCAATGCTCGGTGGTTTTATTTCTGATCGTTTTTTTGGAAACAGAAACTGTATTATGCTTGGTGGGCTTATGATGGCTGCCGGACAGCTAATTTTGTTTAGTAGCGCTACCGTATTTTCTACCAACATTGATTTGGCTAAAACACTACTATGGGTCGCTTTAACTATAATAATTTTTGGTAATGGTTTCTTCAAACCTAATATTTCGAGTATGGTGGGTAGCCTTTATCCTAAACAGGAAAAAAGTAAATTGGATACCGCTTTTACTATTTTTTATATGGGAATTAACCTTGGAGCTTTTTTAGGCCAATTAATTTGTCCGTTGGTTGGTGATGTGAAAGATGCTGGAGGTATCAGGGATATACATGCATTTAAATGGGGATTTTTAGCGGCATCTATTGCCATGTTATTGGGTACAGCTGTTTT
>JAHEYA010000388.1 GCA_023251855.1 Bacteroidota bacterium | reverse complement strand
AGTGCTGTAACTACCGGAACCAAATACGGTATTCAGCACAGTGGGGCTGGAGCTACCGGTGCTGTAGTTTTAACAGGTGCTGTGACGTCAACTACAGGTGCAACTACAAGTTTAAATACTCTCAATTCAGCTGATGCGACTGCTTTTTTAACAACCTCCAGTGCAACCGGTATGGTAATAATAAAAGGAATTGTAACAGTCGGAGGTACTGCCGGCAACATTACTATACAACATCTAAAAGTAACAAGCGGTACAAGCACAGTAAAAATTGGCTCAATTTTGAAAGTTAGAAAATTATAGAGACCACATTTTTGCGATAAGAATAAAATGTGTTTTATTGATAATGTCCAGCTCTTATACTAATTAAGGGCAGGACATTTTGTTTTTAGAAATTGTAATAAAGATGAATAGACTCTTTCATTTAGTGCAAAAATAATTTGCTAACACATTTATTCTCCCTTATCTTTCGGATTAAATAAATTAATTCTTACCATTTTAGGTTTGAATTCAAACGCTCAACAATGCTTAAACAATGGGTTTTGCTCTAATTTTACGAATCAATATCCCTCAAATACTTTTTCCACTACCTCATCTGCATGGACAACAGTTAGCGAATATATGAATGCCGGTAACTGGACTCTCTTTGACGTTACTTCCGGAAATACCTATGAATGGACCTATTGCGAAGAGTATGGTGGCGTTTCAACAAATTGGCATGCGCTGTTAACATTAATAAATAATAGTTCTAGTGAAAATATTTGTGGTTCCAATAGTAATGTACCTTTCATTAGCTGGGTAGCAACATTTACCGGTGTGATTAAATTATTAACAAGCCAGTCGAATTGTGCAAGTAATATCGGAGCGCCATACAATACCTTGGTTTGGCGACAAACAAATGGAATTCGACCTAACTCAATTCTTGGTATTGATGTTTCTCATTGGGATGGAACAATTAATTGGACCCAAGTAAAAAATGCACCAAAAGTATTTTCTTGGTGTAAAGCAACTGAAGGTAACGGTTATACTGATGCTACCTTTGTAACAAACATGACCAATGGTGCCGCTGCTGGTGTTGTAATGGGAGCATATCATTTTGGTCATCCCATCACTTATAGTGCATCTTCTGAAGTAACACATTTTTTGAATGTTGCCGGTACTTATATTACATCATGTTCTCTTCCTCCTGTTTTAGATCTTGAAGATCCATCCGGTGGCCCATCTCTAACGTCTTCAATGACCAGTAACGCTTTAACAACATGGGTTCAAGCATGGATGACAGGTGTACAAAATCAAACCGGAATAACTCCCGTAATTTACACGAATGGATCTATTGCATCCTACCTTAACAGTTCAGTAAATACATATCCACTTTGGATCGCAAATCCCAATGGAAATACTAATCCACCAACTAATATTGGAGTGTGGAATACCTGGGCTGTCAAACAATACTCTTTTACAGGTACCGTTCCCGGAATAAATGCTCAGGTTGATTTAAATGTTTTCAATGGCAATATGGCTGCTTTTAATGCATTTATTGGGTGTACAGCAAACCTGCCGGTTGCAGACTTTACTGCCTCAACAACACATTGTACCGGTCAGGCTATTGCACTTACTGATATTTCTACCAATAGTCCAACCTCCTGGAATTGGACACTTACCGGAGGAACTCCTGCAACATCTACATTACAAAATCCTTCTGTAACATACAATACTCCAGGAACTTATACTATTACGCTCACCGCTTCGAATTCAGCAGGCACAAGTGCACCAGTATCTCACACGGGTATTGTAAATGCAAGCCCTGCTATTCCCACAATAACAGTTTCTGGAAATACATTAACTTCAAGTTCAGCAAGTAATAATCAATGGTATTTGAATGGAGCAATAATTAATGGTGCAGTAAGTCAAACATACACTGCCACTGTAAACGGTTCATATACAGTAATTGTTACCAATTCATTTAATTGTTCAAGCACTTCAGTTCCAACTGTATTAACAACTACTGGAATTGACTCTTTTGCAAATAACACATCATTAACAGTTTTTCCTAACCCTTCTAATGGAATTGTAAATATAAATTTGAAAGGCAAAAACGAACATATCAAAATTGAAGTTGTAAATAATCTTGGGCAGCGGGTTTATGTTGAAACATTGGATAATTGCGATAGTGATTGTAATAAATCCATAAATATGAGCTCATTAAAAAAAGGAATTTATTTATTAAAAATTGCTGAAGATGGAAATATCCATTCAAAAAGAATTCTTTTGGTAGATTAATATCCTACTGTATTTTATTGCGAATCGCTACTACTGCTGCAAATCAACAAACTCATAAAATGAAAAAAAAATTAATAGTCAGTATATTATTTTTGCTTGCCTCCACAAATTTTATTTATTCTCAAATCAAACTTAGTTTAAAAAAATTTCAAACTCCTCTCGAAGAAATTAGTATACTTAAACCAGCTGTATACGACAGTACAAAGACTCTTGAAGAACAATTCAAACTCCAAAATAAATATCAGTTTATTGGATTACAGTTATTTCTTCCTCCAATACTCCATCCTGAAAATGGTCCAATTATTTTCTCAGAGCGTAGCAATGGATTAGAAAAAGGGAATAAAAAATATATAATTACCGGTATTTTGGAAGGAGACATTGAAAAGCAACTATCACAAAAAAATGCGATCAATCAATGCGGGTCCAGATATAAAGAATTTGATTCTTTTCAATGGAAAGATCTGATTATTTATGTTGTATTTGTACTGAGAGATAATGATCAAAACGATCATAGGAATAATGCTCCTCTTTATTGGATAGTAGCAGAAAGTAAAACACCTCCTTATAGCTTCAGTTATTTTAATTCTTTCATTTCTTTTCCTTATTTTGAAAAACAAAAGCAACTGTATCAAGGTCAAACAGTAATTGATCTTAATGATAAAAGTAAATGGTTTTGTAAAGAAGTGACCTTGTTAAAAAGCAAAGATGTCGGGGCTCACGACAGTATTTATGATATTTTTTGTGTTTTGAAAAATGAAAAAGGAGAGCAGGTTCAGCTTAAACCCCCTTCTGAAAAAAGAGGTAACACTTTTATAACGGAGAAAGAATATATCAGGTTGGATCATGCGAATAAAAATCAGAAATATGAAATGCAACAGGCAGAGAATGATAGAAAAGAAAAAAATAAAACGGAGTGTATAAAAAAATTCGGACAACATTATGGTGAATTAGTATCGCAAAATAAAATTACAATTGGAATGACAGCAGATATGTGTAAAACTGCATGGGG
>JAHEYA010000387.1 GCA_023251855.1 Bacteroidota bacterium | reverse complement strand
TAGCAGCTATTCGTGGTGCAACATCTTTACCGGTAAAGTCTTGAGCAAATATTATAACTGTCGAATTTTCAGCTGTAGCAATCTGTTCAATAGCTTCTGCTAAATATTGTCCATCAAAATTTGCAAGTTTATCGTTCTTTAATTTTATAACTTTTTTTGCACCGGCTTTTCCCAGATCTGTAAGATCTGCATCACCACCTACAATAATAGCTGTCACGAAAGTATTCATTTGTGCAGCAATACGACTACCGTAATTCACTGCTTCTAATGAAGCCTTTTTAATTTTTCCTTTTCCGATTTCTGTATAAACTAATACTGACATATAAATTGAGTTTTAGATTTTTTGAATTGATTGCTTGTTACAGATAAAGCCCTTCGACAAGCTCAGGGTGACATACGAATTTACGAGTCTGCTTATTTAATTATTTATTGATTTTTTTTCTTTTTTGTTTGCCTACTGCCTTTTTCTTTTTTTTCTTGCCAACCGCCTACTGCTTACTGCCTACTGCCAACTTTTTTTATTTGCCAACTGCTTACTGCCTACTGCTTACTGCCTACTGCAACTGCCAACTTTTTTTATTTGCCAACTGCAATTGCCTTATTTGCCAATTATCTTAAATCGCCTTGGCTTCCGTATGTAACAACTCAATTAATTTTTCAGGAGTAGTAGCATCAACATATTTGCAATCAGTTCTACCTGCAGTTAATTTGTAAGATGCTATTGTTGTTAACTTCTCTGCAGCAACTGCAGGAATCACTGTTAATGGCTTTGTACGTGCTGCCATAATACCACGCATATTAGGGATACGTGCCTCTGCCATTCCTTTATTTGCAGATAATACCAATGGCAACGAACATTCAACTACTTCAGTTCCACCATCAATATCATGCTCGATAGTTGCAACAGTACCTGCAACATCTAATTTTGTAGCCAAAGATATAAAAGGCAAATTCAATAACTCAGCTAACATCCCTCCTACCATTGCGCTATTGTAATTGATGGTTTCTTTACCTGCCATAATCAAATCAAAACCTTTATCTTTTGCATATGCTGCAATTTGTTCTGCCACAGCAAAAGCATCATTTGGATCAGCATCTATACGAACTGCATCATCAGCACCTATAGCAAGCCCTTTACGGATAGTAGCTTCACTATCCGCAGCACCAACATGAATGATAGTAACACTTCCTCCACCTGCTTCTTTCAACTCTAAAGCACGCACCAAAGCATACCATTCATCATACGGATTGATTATAAACTGAACCCCTGCAGTATTAAAGGTGGTGTCATTATTTGTAAAACCGACCTTAGTTGTTGTGTCGGGTACATTACTAATACAAACTAATATTTTCATACTTTTTATATTTTTTTAAAAGAGGTGCAAATTTAACAATATCTATTATATAAAAAAATCATTTTTTATCCCCAAAAAAATAAAAATTCGCCCTCTATTCTAAGATTCCCCAACACCTGTATTCTATTTTTTGGCAGATTAAAATAAAACTCTTACATTTGTATTCCCAACTATTGATACGTAAAATGTAAAATGGCAGATGTAAGATGGTTAAAAGCCAATCGCAAAACCAAAACCCACATTTTCCATTTCACATCTTACATTTAACATAACACTACTATTCAACACTCAATTTACCAACCCAATTTAATATCCCATGGATTATAATACCAGTCTGCCTCACATGATTATTCCTGAATATGGCAGAAATATTCAAAAAATGATTGACTTCGCAATTTCTGTTGAAAATCGTGATGAACGTAACAAAGTTGCTCAGGCAATAATTCATGTAATGGGCCAATTAAACCCCCACTTACGCGATGTTACTGATTTTAAACATAAACTCTGGGATCACATTTTGATCATTTCTGATTTTAAATTAGATGTTGATTCACCCTACCCTAAACCAACTCGTGAAACCTTTCAAACTAAGCCCGACAGGGTGAATTACCCAAGTAATGATATCCGTTTCAAACATTATGGCAAAACGGTTGAACGTATCATCGAAAAAGCAAAAGAATATCAAGAAGGTGAAGAAAAAAATGCACTTGTGGAGCAAATTGCTAATTTAATGAAGCGTTCCTACCTTACCTGGAACCGCGATTCAGTAAATGATGAGGTCATTTTGAAACAATTAGGGGAGCTTTCAAAAAATCAACTTAAACTAGCCGATCCTAATTCATTGCGAAGTACACAAACTTTTGTTCCACGTCCTCAAAACACCAGCCGCGACCGTGATCGGGATAAAAAGAAAAATTCCGGTGGAAAACAAGGTAATGGCGGTTTCCGCAAGGATAACAATGGCGGTAATCAAAAATTTAAACGTAAATTTTAAAATTTAAACATAATTTTCCTCTGAAAAACGAAGCTTATCAAATGGCTTCGTTTTTTTTTCGCCTCCAATATAATTAACAATTCATAGTTCGTAAAATCTGGATTCGTAACTGCAATCAAACCTTTTTTACTTCGTACTTCGTTCTACTAAAATTGAACGTTTCGTAAATTTTTTAATGATTCGTAAATTCGTATGTCACCCTTAGCTTGTCGAAGGGCGCTATCTGTAACGATTCGTTATCAGTAACTAATAAAAATAAAAATGAGTGTATTCGAAATCATTGGTGGCAAAAAACTCAAAGGTGAGATCATTCCACAAGGCGCTAAAAATGAAGCATTGCAGATATTGTGTGCCGTTTTACTTACTCCTGAAAAAGTAGTAATCAGCAATATTCCTGATATTGTAGATGTAAATAAATTAATTGACCTACTCCGTGATCTTGGCGTTACCATCGAAAAAACCGGACATGAGGAATACACGTTCCAAGCCAATAATGTAAATGTTGACTACCTGAACTCTCCTGAATTTAGAAAAAAAGGGGGGAGTCTACGTGGTTCTATTATGATTGTTGGTCCTCTCCTTTCCCGCTTTGGTAAAGGATATATCCCTAAACCCGGTGGCGATAAAATTGGAAGAAGAAGGCTGGATACTCACTTCATCGGTTTTCAAAATCTAGGGGCAAAATTTATTTATGATGATGAAAATGATTTTTATAAAGTAGAAGCTACCAATTTGAAAGGCTGCTATATGCTCTTGGATGAAGCATCAGTAACAGGCACTGCAAATATTGTGATGGCTGCCGTTCTTGCAAAAGGCATTACTACTATCTACAATGCAGCCTGTGAGCCTTATGTACAGCAATTATGCAAAATGCTTAACCGTATGGGAGCGAAAATAACCGGCATTGGCTCTAATCTATTGACTATTGAGGGCGTTGAATACCT
>JAHEYA010000386.1 GCA_023251855.1 Bacteroidota bacterium | reverse complement strand
TGAATATGCTCATTTATCATTTCAGCGGGCAATTAGGGCACAAAATAATAATTTATTTTCGGCTGAAATTTCACCAATCAATTCAACTGTTTTTGAAATGGATGGATTGAAATCAAGAAAAGTTCGTCTGCCCAATCATATAAATAATTTCGCTACTGATGAGCATATCAAAGATTCTTCTCTTGTTGCACTATCAAAACTACCAACTGTGTTTTCCGAAGTAGGTGTACTTACAGCCGGTAACTGCAGCGGGATTGTAGATGGTTCTGCTGCGGCCGTAGTTGCTGGTAAATCTGTTCTCAACAGAAAAAACATAAAACCAATTTCAAGAATTGTTGCTGCTACAAGTTGCGGTATCGATCCTAAAATTATGGGTCTCGCCCCTGTTCCGGCAATTAAATATTTACTGGAAATTGCCGGATTGAAAATTACTGACATCGGATTATTTGAAATCAATGAAGCTTTTTCAGCACAGGTAATTGGATGCGAAAGAGAACTTGAAATAGACAGAAGTCAATTAAATGTGAATGGAGGTGCTATTGCATTAGGCCACCCGCTTGCCGCAACAGGTTTGCGTTTATCCCTTACTATATCTTTAGAAATGGAGCGAAGAAAAATAAAATACGGAATTGTTTCAGCTTGCATTGGTGGCGGGCAGGCAACTGCTGTTTTATTAGAAAATGAAAATAGTTGATTTATTTTTAAAACAAACCAGAATTCCACAAAAAGTGAATTAATAGTATTAAAAAAATTCCAATGAACAGTAATAAAATATACCAATGGCAGATGGTTGAACCTGATAAGGAGTTCAAACTTTCTTCAACAAATTATCCTGAACTGAAAGAGGGTGAGGTGCTTGTAAAAATCGCAGGATGTGGAGTGTGTCATACAGACATAAGCTTCTGGCATAATGGGATTCAAACCAAACATGCACTACCTCTTACACTCGGACATGAAATAAGCGGAGTGGTGATAGCAGGGGATAAACAATGGTTGAACAAACCGGTTATTATACCGGCCGTGCTTCCTTGTGGAGAATGTGAGTTGTGCAAAAAAGGAAGAAGTAACATTTGCAGAAATCAATTAATGCCAGGAAATGATTTTCATGGCGGGTTTGCTTCCCACGTAACGGTTCCATCAAAGTTTCTTTGTCCCGTTCCAGAGAGTGTATTAAAAAAATATTCACTTGAACAACTTGCAGTAATCGCTGATGCAATTTCAACCCCGTTTCAGGTAATTAAAAAATCAGAACTCGAAACTGGCGATTTAGCAATTGTTATAGGAGTTGGAGGAGTGGGCATTTACGGGGCTCTTATCGCAAAAATATTCGGAGCTAAAGTTATTGCACTTGATATTAATGATGAAAAACTGAACACTGCAAAGGAAAACGGAGTAGATGAAATTTTAAATATCAAAGGACTTGAAGCAAAATCAATCAAGGAAAAAATAAAAGAGATAACAAAACAGATGAAGGCACCAAAGTTTGGATGGAAAATTTTTGAATTCAGTGGAACTAAGGCAGGCCAAGATTTAGCTTTCAACCTTGTAACATTTGCATCAACACTTTCTATTGTTGGTTTTACCATGGATAAAGTGGAAGTGCGTTTGAGCAATCTTATGGCCTTTGATGCAAAACTTATCGGTACGTGGGGTTGTAGAGCAGAATTATATCCAGAAGTGCTTGATTTAATTGCAAGTGACAAATTGAAAATATCTCAGTTTGTTCAAACCTTTCCTTTATCTCAAATAAATGAAGTTTTCAAAAATACATTAGAACATAAATATTCAAAACGATCAGTATTAATTCCAGATTTTAATTAAAAAAAACAAAATGGAACATCTAAAAAATCACAACCTTATTGAAACAACTTACAATGAGATTATCTTTGAAAAGCGCCCTTGTCTTGATACAGATGGTATTCCGGTGAAAGGATTATTCAATGCTTGGATAATTCTCAATAATCCTAAACAGTTTAATTCATACACCACTTCAGCTGTAAAAGAAATAATTCTAGCTTTCGCAGAAGCTTCAAACGACAGAAATGTGGTTGCCGTTGTATTTACAGGTGCAGGAAACAAAGCCTTTTGCACAGGTGGAAACACAAAGGAATATGCTGAATATTATGCGGGCAATCCACAGGAATATTCACAGTACATGCGTTTATTCAATGATATGGTAAGTGCAATTCTTAAATGTGAAAAACCCGTTATCTGCAGAGTGAATGGAATGCGTATTGGTGGTGGTCAGGAAATCGGAATGGCATGTGATTTCAGTATTGCCAGTGATATGGCCAGATTTGGCCAGGCAGGACCAAAACACGGAAGTGCTCCGATTGGCGGAGCAACGGATTTTCTACCACTTTTTATTGGTATAGAACGTGCTATGATGTCGCTCACACTCTGCGAACCATGGTCAGCCCATCAGGCTTATTATAATGGTGTGGTAACTGAAATTGTTCCGGTGCTGAAACAAAATGGAAAATTTATTCCTAATCCCATGGTAATCACAGACAAGATTGTAGATGACTTTGGAAAACTTGTTTTCGGAAACACAAAAAAAGGAGAGGATTTAAATGTCGCAAAAGAAATTATTGCCTCCTCCGAAATTGATCTATCATTACTTGATGATGCTTTAAATAATCTTATAGCCAAACTACTTCACACCTTTCCAAATTGTACAAACAAAACAATAAGTGAAGTACGCAAATTTAAACTGGAACATTGGGACAAGAACAAAGAAAGTAATCGAGAATGGCTTGCTTTGAATATGATGACTGAAGCAAAAGCGGGATTCAGGGCATTTAACGATGGGCCAAAAGAAAACCGCGAGGCAGACTTCATCAAACTTCGTCAATTGCTTGCCCAGGGACATGAATGGAATGAAGAATTGCAGGAAAAAATATCTCCCTTATTTAAACGAAAACAAGAAAACGTATAACGAATGGAAAAATTAAAACTGAATTTTACTCACAATAATTCTGTCGCTCAAATTATTTTGGATGACGGTAAAGCAAATATTCTTGATTCTGTGATGATGGAAGAATTACAAAATGTATTGGTGAGTTTTAAAAATAATACGCAATTAAAACTTATCACTTTTGAAGGAGGCGGAAAAAATTTTTCTTTTGGAGCCAGCGTTGATGAGCATAAAAAAGAATTCGCAGCAATTATGCTTCGCGAATTTCATCAATTGTTTTATTTGATTCGTGATTTAGCTATACCTACTGCTGCAAAAATTAGCGGACAATGCTTAGGCGGTGGCTTTGAGCTAGCACTGATGTGCAACTTTATTTTTGTAGACAAAACAGCA
>JAHEYA010000385.1 GCA_023251855.1 Bacteroidota bacterium | reverse complement strand
GAAATAAGCAGGAGTGCGATAAGAGGGGAGAATGAAAAACAATGTATTATTTTTTGCATACGATTTATCAATAATGCCACTTCTTTTTAACCCATTTTATAAACGAATTTTCTTTTTTGTTCGCTCTCAGTTTTTCAGATTTACGCCTCTCCTGCTTCATTCTTTTAAGAGTTTTTTTTGTTTGAATTTTTTTATCATGTTCAGTTACTGCATCTCTTTGTCCTTTTTCAATTATCCTGGTCTCTTTCCATTTTTGCTTCGCTTTCTTTCGCTGCAGGTGCGAACTGGCAGGCGCCTTATCCTTTTCCTTTTTAGGTTTAGCATCTTGTGCTGCAATTGCAAAGGGCAACATACAAAAAAGCAATAAAATTATTCTTCTTAAAACTGTTTTCATTAGTGTTATAAATGTACTATAAATTTAAGATTTTTCAAAAATCTTACCTGCAAGGGTGTGCGAAAAATTGCACAACCGGTCGCTCCTTTGGAGCTAAATATTACGATATCATTTGTTTTCTACAAACAGTCCGCTCCTATGGAGCTTTAAACAGTCCCGTTAGGGACGACCTGTTTGTAGAAAAGAATAAATATAAAAATCGAAGCTCCGTAGGAGCGACCTGAAATTATCTAACAGTGCATTTTTTGGCACACCCGTCTTCAATCAAATGATTTATATTTATTAAATTTGTTGTAAATAAAATATCATTTTAATGAGATCTTTTTTAAAAATAATTTTTGCATCAATTTTTATTATGCCTTTTGGTTGTAAGAAAGATAATAACAACGGAGTTCCAATAGTTGCTGTAGATATTTACTTATATACTAATAACCCAAGTTTTGTTAATCTGAATGGAGTTGGTGGTTGGGTATATATCAGTGGTGGTTCGAGAGGAATATTGGTATATAGAAAATCTTCAACTGAATTTATGGCATATGATCGTAATTGCACGTATCAGCCTAGTCAACCATGCGCAACAGTAGTGGTTGATGCCACAAATATTTTAGCTAAAGATACGTGTTGTCATTCAAAATTTTCTATCTATGATGGTTCTGTTACGCAAGGCCCTGCTTCACTTCCACTGAAAGCATATAACAACACATTTGATGGGAATGTGTTGCACATCTATAACTAAATTCAAAAAAGTTTAAAGTTTAAAGTTAAAAGATGAGGAGCCTCGAACTAAAAAAGTCAAAAGAAGAAAATATTCTGTTTTCTCCTTTTGACTTTTAACTTTAAACTTTCTAAACTAAAACTTAATTTTAGTATCTGTAAGCATCCGATTTAAAAGGACCTTCAACAGCAACACCAATATAATCAGCTTGTTCTTTTGATAACACATCCAACTCACAATTAATTTTTGCAAGATGTAAACGTGCTACTTTTTCATCCAAATGCTTTGGCAATGTGTACACTTTATTTTCATAATTAGAAGTGTTCATCCAAAGTTCTAATTGTGCTAATGTTTGGTTAGTAAATGAATTGCTCATTACAAATGATGGGTGACCGGTTGCACAACCAAGGTTAACTAAGCGACCTTCAGCAAGTACAATAATATCTTTACCATCTACTGTATATTTATCAACCTGAGGCTTGATAACATCTTTTGAAGCGCCATAGTTTTTATTTAACCATGCCATATCAATCTCATTATCAAAATGACCAATGTTACAAACGATAGCATTGTTTTTCATTGCTTTAAAATGACGTTCGCTGATAATATTTTTGTTACCTGTAGCAGTTACAACAATATCAGCTTCTTTAATGGCTTTATCCATTTTTTGCACCTGATATCCATCCATTGCAGCTTGTAAAGCGCAAATTGGATCAATTTCAGTAACAATAACACGTACTCCCTGAGAGCTTAATGATTCTGATGAACCTTTTCCAACATCACCGTAACCAGCTACTACAGCCACTTTACCGGCTAACATTAAATCAGTAGCTCTACGGATAGCATCTACTAAAGACTCACGACAACCATATTTATTATCAAATTTGGATTTAGTAACTGAGTCATTAACATTAATAGCAGGGATATGTAGAGTACCATTTTTCATACGCTCATATAAACGATGAACACCGGTAGTAGTTTCTTCAGAAAGTCCTTTGATACCTTTTATTAGTTCAGGATATCTGTCGAACACCATATTTGTTAAATCGCCACCATCATCTAAGATCATATTCAAAGGTTTGCGGCTTTCACCGAAAAACAATGTTTGTTCAATACACCAGTCGAATTCCTTTTCATTCATACCTTTCCAGGCATATACAGAAACACCGGCAGCAGCAATTGCAGCAGCAGCATGATCTTGTGTAGAAAAAATATTACAAGATGACCAGGTAACTTCGGCACCTAATTCAATCAATGTTTCAATCAATACAGCTGTTTGAATGGTCATGTGCAAACAACCGGCAATACGAGCATTTTTTAATGGTTTGGAAGCACCAAATTCAGCACGAAGCGCCATTAAACCAGGCATTTCAACTTCAGCTAATTTAATTTCTTTGCGTCCCCATTCTGCCAGAGACATATCTTTTACTTTGTATTGTTCGAATTTTTCCACAGTTGTGTTTGTCATTTTTTTTGGTTTTTGATTATTAAAAAAGATTGCAAAAGTAGTTGTTTTTACGCAAACAAACAAATTTTGCAGGATTAAGTACTATTTAAAAGGTGTTATTTTACTGAAGTAGCAGACCACACTATTTTGCCTGTTTTATCAATATAGGAAAGGACTCCATCAATGCTGACATAAGCCAAGCCATTGTAAAAATCAGCAGGAAAATCAGAGTCAACATTCACAACAAATTTACCTGTTTTATCAATATAGCGCCATTTTGCGTCTTTAAAACTACCAACAACCATTGGAGAGGTACTTACACAGGCTAATCCATCATTAAAGAAAAATGCGCCTGAATAAATCGGATTAATCACCATCTTCCCGGTTTTATTGATATACCCAAATTTACCGGTTTTAAAATTACCTACTCGCACACATGCCAAACCATCAGAAAAAGTAAACACTTTATCAAATTCACAGGCAATTACAGGCTTTCCGGTTTTATCAATATAACCCCATTTTCCGGTTTTCAAATCGCCAATTCTAACGTTAGTGATACCTTCAGAAAATTCAAATGCTTCATCATATTTAAAATCGATAACTTCTTTTCCGATCTTGTCTACAAAACCCCATTTACCGCCTTTTTTTACACGTGCCAAGCCTTCTTTAAAATCCCATGCTCCTTCATATTCAGGTTTTATTACCACAGTTCCCGTTTTATCAATATATTCAAATTTTAATCCTACCTGCAAACGTGCCATTCCCTC
>JAHEYA010000063.1 GCA_023251855.1 Bacteroidota bacterium | reverse complement strand
ATTTGATAAAGCTGCAAAAATTATGGGTTTGCCCTATCCTGGCGGACCACTCATCGACAAATATGCGAAAGAAGGAAATCCAAAAGCATTCACTTTTTCAAAACCTCGTGTTCCAGGCCTGAACTATAGTTTTAGCGGATTAAAAACCGGTTTTATGAATTTTATTAATAATGAAACCGCCAAAGATCTCAATTTTGTTGAGAAATACAGAAACGATATCTGCGCTTCTATTCAGCATACGATCATTGATATATTGATGAATAAATTAAAATTAGCAGCTGAGCAAAATAAAATTACTCAAATAGCTATTGCGGGTGGAGTATCTGCCAATTCTGAATTACGCGCCACTTTAAATCAATTAGCTGAACAATTAAATTGGAAAATTTTTATCCCTAAATTTGAATACTGTACGGATAATGCTGCTATGATTGCCATTACAGGTTATTATAAATACCTGAAGCAAGATTTTACCACACAAGCAATAAGCCCTTTGCCACGATACCCTTTAGGCGAACAGAAATAATGAAAATCAATTTCCTTTTTTGTGTCATTCCGAATCGGAGCGGTGCGGTGGATGTCCACGAAAAGTGCGAACCGCAAGTTGCTCGGCACTGACGCGTGGAATTGTGCGACAAGAGCAAGCTTGAGGTTGGTTTTCGTGGTCTCTTTTTCTTTGTTTCTTTCTTTTGGAGAAGCAAAAGAAAGAAAAATATTAATAAAAAACTTTACAGATTGTGCTAATTGCGGGCTTTTTAGAAACTAATTTGCTGAATTTGATTTACTTTTCTTATTCTGAAAAATAAAAATTACTCTATTCACCCCAAAAAGAAACCCCAAACAAACACTCGATAAAAAACACCAAAATGAAAAATAACTACTGAAAAACCCATCCCAGCCCGGCCATATCGCAAAAGCAAGATTTATATTTTCTGAAGGCGGTGTAAAAAAACGACTGATCAACTGTGAAAAAAGATACCATCCGAAACACCCTAACCACAGCCAACGCCCAACAGGTAAACGAAAAAAAAGAAATAGTGCAACACAGCCAAATGTGAAATGTGTGATATAGGAGAGTGTTTCATCATACGTATGATTAACAAGTACATTCACTAACCAGGAACACCAGCCAATAATTATCCAGGTTGCTCCAACAAGAGCAATGTATCTAAAGCCCAATAACAATGCAGTTCCTGTAAGTAAGGTAGACATATTACACATCCATAAAAGATTAGAAGGGTCACGAAATACAGTATTTATAGCAATGATTGCAAGGGTAAGTAATAAACCGATAATACGCAGATAACGTGGCATAGGAGAGGAGAGGAGCATTATTTCTTTTTTAATTTTGTTTTTTCCAAATTTTCTTTTGCTCTGAATTTAACAATTTTAGTGATGAGTTGAAATGGAAGTGGCTTATCGAGAGGAAACTGAACAGTTCCTTTTGAACCTTTGTATGCCGAAAGTTCTTTTTTAAATTCTTCTATCCCTCTAGGTGCAGGATAAAACCCAATATGATTTTTATAACCTGCAAAGTAAACCAACATTCCATTATACTTATATCCGGCCATACCGTAGCTAATTACTTCTTCTGCTTTTGGTTCAGCTTTTTTAATTGTTGCTCTAAGCTGTTTCATAAGCTGCTGAACTTCTTCCGGGAAATCGGAAATATAGGCATCAACGTTTTTGGGTTGAATTGTTTTCATTGATTTTGTTAGCTAGTAGTGCTTTAATGTCAAATTACAAATTTAATAAAAAGTCAAGTCTGAAATTTTGAAGTATCAGAGTTTAAAAGTCCTTTAAAAGTATGTTTTCACCTTGTTTGTAGCATATAGATGACTTGAAATATCTTACTTTATTAATTGCACTGTTCCATTCTCATTATACATTTTGCCTATTGTACTTGAGGCAGTAAGCGTATAATAATAAACTCCGGTTATACATTGGAGACCGCTTGGTGTGCGCCCGGTCCAAGTTTCGTTTGTTTTTGTTAATTCACTTACTAAAAGCCCCCAGCGGTCATATATTTTACAATTAAACTCTGATATATTTTTGGTAGTAATTTTGAACTCATCATTCACACCGTCATTGTTGGGTGTAAATACATTAGGAATAACTATGTCATTGGAAGTGAATGAATCTGAATTTAGTATGTTAGATTTTACCTTGCAACCGCCATTCAGTGTTACTTCGACATAGTAGTTTCCACTTTCAGAAGCAGAATATGTTTGGTTTACAGCACCATTTAAGGGAGTATTATTCAAATACCACTGATAATCATTATAGGTAGAATTTAACGAAAGAGTGGTTGAAGAATTTGTAATTATTGGTGGAGGTTGTAGTTTATCCATAAAAACTATGGAATTAGCAAAAAATTTGTCTTGCATATTATTAATTGCATCTCCTGCCGAAATCCCACTTAAATCAGTATATCCGTCAATGTCTGCTATAATTAAATCGAGAGTGTTACAGTCCATAAAAAGTGTCGGATTTCCTGTTGCATCAGTCGCTAAAATTTTTGAATTGGTTGGTATTGTGTTAAAAAAGCCTTGAGCTCCGGCACCTTGATTTGCCGAACTTACATTACCAAATGGGCCATTGAAAATATCTGTACTGTTTCCAATAGTAGTTGGATTAAACCCATCTGGCGCAAGTTGTGTCCATCCATAACCCCATTTTGAATTAAGCATAGATGCATCATAAAAAGTACTGTAAATAATTCCAGATGCTATGATTAACTTCCCTCCTCTCACAGACCAGTTATATAAAGAATCAATTTCATCACTTGTAAATTGTTGTGTTGATGCTTCAAGTTTATTGAATGAACCGAAGAAAAATATATTATTTATTGGAACCGAAGAAATACTCGTTAAACTACCTGTTGTGCCATATCCATCAAATATTGAAATGTTTTTAGGATATGTTCCACTTGAACCAAAATTGCTTGTGTTTAATAATTTTAGTCTGGAGCCTACCGTCATTCTTGTTCCATCAAGAGTATATCCATTGTCACCACCCGTTTGTCGAGATGTTGTAATGGAATTAATATTTATTGTTTGGCAATTGGATTTTGAACAAAGTAGAATAAAAATTAAAAATATGAAATGATTGTTCTTCATTGTTAAAATTGATAATGTGTTCTTGAAACCACCATGATCCTTTTTTATCGTTCTTTTCTTCCCCCAATAAAACTACAAAAAAAAATCCCGATTTTCATCGGGATTCTCTTTTATCAATTAATTTTTATTAGCTCAATGCAATTCGTTTGAAACTGCTTACAGTCAAGCCTTTTTCAGAATCATTTAAATAGTTTGCAACGGTTTTTTTAGGATCTTTAATAAATTCCTGGTTCAATAAAGTAGATTCTTTATAGAATTTATTTAATTTACCCATTGCAATTTTTTCAAGCATTTCTTCTGCTTTACCTTCCTGGCGTGCTTGTTCTTTACCAATTTCTATTTCGCGTTGAAGAGTTTCAGTAGAAACATCACCTTTATCTACAGCTACAGGAGCCATTGCTGCAACTTGCATTGCAACATCTTTAGCTACTTCAGCAGCAACTGTTGCAGAACTAAATCCTACTACAGTAGCCAACCTGTTTCCGGGGTGGTTATAAGCTACCACCTTTGCAGCTTCAACTACTTCATATCTTTTTAATTCAATTTTTTCACCAATAACACCTGTTTGCTCAATTAATTTATCAGCAATAGTAATGTTATTATCGTATGCTAAAGCTGTTAATTCATCAACAGATGTAGGGTTTTTAGCAATTGCAATTTCTATAACGTTAGTTACAAATTTTCCAAAATCAGCATTTTTAGCCACAAAATCAGTTTCGCAATTAATTGCCAATACAACACCTCGTTTGTTATCAGCAGTTGTAGCGGCCATTACCAAACCTTCTTTTGCATCACGGTCGCTACGGTTAGCAGCAACTTTTTGTCCTTTTTTACGCAATTCATCAATTGCTTTTTCAAAATCTCCTTCTGCTTCGGTCAATGCTTTTTTGCAATCCATCATACCGGCTCCGGTCATTTGTCTCAGCTTATTTATTTCAGCAGCTGTAATAGTCATTGTTGTCATGTTTTTAAGTATTAGGTATCAAGTATCAGGTATTAAGTATGTTTTTCGAATATCTATGTATCAATAATTTAGTACTTAATAGTACTTGATACTTACTACTTGATACCAGCTACTTCTTAATTAACTTTCCTTCTTGGTTTTTTACCTGCACCACCAGCTGGTTTTGATGAACCACCATCATCGTTTGTTTTGAATTTAGCATCAACAGCAAGCTGTTCAGCTTCATCACGTGATGTTTTAGCAGTTTCTTTTTCTTCCGAAGCAGCAGCTTCTTTATCCATCTTACGTTCTGATAAACCTTCTTCAATTGCTTTAGTGATAATTCCGGTGATCAAAGAAATAGATGTTGAAGCATCATCATTTGCAGGGATTGCATAATCAACTGCATTTGGGTCAGAGTTAGTATCAACAATTGCAAATGTTGGTATGTTCAAACGTTTTGCTTCTGCAACTGCAATATGTTCTTTCGAAATATCAACAATGAACAATGCAGCCGGTAAACGGGTAAGATCAACAATACTGCCTAAGTTGGTCTCTAATTTTGCACGCTCACGTGAAATTTGCAATTTTTCTTTTTTAGAAATATTATTGAAAGTACCATCAGTACTCATTTTATCAATAGTAGCCATTTTTTTAACAGCTTTACGGATAGTTGCAAAGTTGGTAAGCATACCACCTGGCCAACGCTCAGTAACATAAGGCATACCGATAGGTTTAACTTTATCAGCAACTATATCTTTAGCTTGTTTTTTTGTAGCAACAAATAAAACTTTTTTACCTGATTTTGCTATTTGTTTCAATGCCTCAGCTGCATCATTGATTTTTACAACGGTTTTATTCAAATCAATGATGTGAATACCATTTTTTTCAGTAAAAATATAAGGAGCCATTGCAGGGTTCCATTTTCTTTTTAAGTGGCCAAAGTGCGATCCGGCTTCTAATAATTCAGTAAAGTTTGTTCTTAATGACATTGAGTCTATAGTATTTATGATTAATTTTTATTTCTAATATGTTTGCAACGAATAACGAATCTTCTCTAATAACGAATCTAGGTTGAATAGCTTGCTTACTAAATTATAACAGATTATGAATTTTTTATTTTTATTCGTAATTCGTTTAAATTCGCTATTCGCTGTCGATTATCGTTTACTGAACTGGAAGCGTTTACGGGCTTTTTTCTGACCTGGTTTTTTACGTTCCACCATTTTAGGGTTACGTGTAGTTAAACCATCAGCTTTTAATAGCGGTTTGTGAGTAGAATCTACTTCAACCAATGCACGGGCAATTGCCAAACGTACTGCTTCTGCTTGTCCGGTTACACCACCACCTTTAACAGTAACTTTTACATCAAACTGATCTAAAGTTTTAGTAACAGCAAATGCCTGAGTAATTTTATATTGTAAAGCGGATGTTGTGAAATAAGCTTTGTAATCCTTTTTGTTGATTACAATAGTTCCTTTCCCTTTTTGCACATAAGCACGTGCTACTGCGGTTTTTCTTCTACCAAGTGTATTTGTTACTTCCATTTTTGTTTTTTATTCGTACTAGATTATTAAAGTTTAATTTCTTTTGGTTGTTGTGCAGCATGTGGATGTTCAGCACCAGCATAAATATATACATTACGTCTTAGTGCATCACCCAACTTGTTTTTTGGCAACATACCACTAACAGCCATTCTTACAACTTCAGTTGGTTTGGTTGCAAGTAATTCTTTTGGTGTTGCAAAGCGTTGTCCGCCCGGATGTCCGGTATGACGCACATATTCTTTATCATTTAACTTATTGCCTGTTAACTTAACTTTTTCAGCGTTAATGATGATCACATTATCACCGGTATCCACGTGAGGAGTGAAGTTCGTTTTATCTTTACCTCTTAAAATAAAGGCTGCTTTAGAGCTCAAACGCCCAAGTACCTGGTCTTCTGCATCTATTAAAACCCAACCTTTGTTAACTGTTTCTTTGCTTGCCGAAACAGTTTTGTAACTAATTGCTTCCACTGTATTTAGTATTTAATTTATAATAAAAAGATCCAATTTTTTTTAAATCGGGTTGCGAAGATAGGTACATTTTTTAAGCCACACAAATAATTAACAAATAAATTGTTGAAAACTATGCTTTTGCGAGTGTTGGAGTAGTATTTTGATTTCTATTAAATAAAGTTTAGAAGGATATGGAAGTCAGCAGTATAGCTATTTTCGGCATTGGTCCTGCTTTACGTTGCAAGTCCGCGCCTAACGCAAAAGCTTCCCTTGGCGTGCTTTCCACTTCAATCAGGCTTAGTTTTGAGGTGTATTGGTTCATTTTGGCATTTTAAAAGGTAGGTTCCCGCAGATTTCGCAGATTTACGCAGATTTTTTTCACGTAAAACTGTGTAATACCAATTATTAATGGTTTAACAGTGAGGAAAGATTGAAAAAAGGCTGACGTTTTTAATTGCTTGTTGGAAAAACGAAAAGACCGACCTCAAATACATTTGATAAAAAAATCAAAGGGCAGTCAAAGCGAGGGCAGGTGCGAAAAGCGGAAAGTGTTTGAGAGTAGACGAATTTTGAATATTTGCAATCATTTATCAGTCGAGTTTTTCCGCTCCGCTGACTGGCGTTTAGATTTTTAATCAAATGAATTTGGCGTCTTGATTTTTTGTTTCTTTTGTATTAAGACAAAAGAAAAGGAGTATCATTGATAGAACAATTTTATAGAGAACTACAGTTGTAATTAATTCAAGTTGCTAGTTTCTGATTTTATTGATTTGTAGCGCAAACACAAATAAAATCAGCTTAATCAGGAACCCATTCAGTGTAACTGCATGTATCGTTCTTGGAAACATTTTTTTGATGTCGCTAATACTTGTTTCTACTCGTTTTCTCATTTTTAATTTTTTTTGTATTTGTTCTTTTGTGTCTTTTCTTTTCGAGTTTGATTTCCGTTGTGTCTTTAATAAAATTAACTCTTTTGCGAATAAATTATCTTCTATTTTATAATCTGTATAAGCACTATCAGCATAAACACTTGCTTCGGCAGGTAATCCGCTTACCATTTTTTCAAGCGATTTTACATCCGCTTGTTTGCCTGGAGTAAAACAGAAGGCAACGGGTATTCCTTTACCTGTGGTGAGTAGCTGTACTTTTACACCGTAAAAATATCTTCTCATACTAGCCGTATACCCTCGCCACTTATTGCCTTTAACAAGTTTACTATTCATGATCCGTATATTGTCACAAACCGCTACCGGAAAAGAATCTATGATATAGTGAAGCTCACTGCAAACTGTTTTCAGATGGCATCCTACTTGATTAAACAAATCGTAAAGCAAACGCCCTATTTTGTGTAAGCGCCTATTGTATCTGCTCTTGTCAACCATCTTCGGAATGTAACCATGACTTTTCATAAAATGAATTGCATGATTTTGATTGCCTCCAAAATATAATGCCGAAACTATTGCTGTTATTGCTATTTCGCTATCACTTACATTTCTTCTCGAATCTTCTTGATGTTTGATACCGATAAATAAATCGTCTATTAAACAAAAAATTGATATAATTTTATCCCGGGTTAGCATTGGTTTTGTTTTTTTAGTGTGCAAAACAAAATTACTTAACCTTTGTTAACCCATATTTTCAAAGAACGATAACTAGCAACTTGAATTAATTATATTGATAATAAGAAAAAAGGCATTATTAGTCTGACAGCTGTAGGAGCTTGGGGTGAGGTTTTTTAAGCAAAATTTTTTCTGCGAAAATCTGCGTAATCTGGGAGAAACAAACAAAACCCTATTCTGCGAGCATCTGCGCTATCTGCGGGAAACACATAAAACCATGTTAAACTCACCAATTTATTCTGCGAAACTCCGCGTTTAACTCCGCGGACCTCAGCGAGAAAATCTGCGAGAAACTATTAAGAACCATTCTAAATTACCGTCCTGACAATTCTATGACAATTACCTCCTAAATAGGGCGGAAATTTGTAAAGATAAATTCTGTTCTCGTGAATAAATTAAAAATCATCGCTTTTACACATAAAACTACTGATGTTAACTACATCGGTAAACTTCATGTCGAAGAAAGTGCTTTACAAAGTCGTTTAGCCCTTTTAAAAGCAAGTTCCGGTGTTGATGAGTTGATGTACCTTTCCACGTGTAATCGTGTTGAATTTATCGTATCCTGTCACAACAGTATAACTACTGCTTTTCTTAAAAAATTCATTACCGCTTTTAATCCTGAATTTAATGAAGGTGATATTGCTCAAGCACTTGAAAATGTTCAGCTATTTGAAGGTGACCAGGCATTACACCACTTATTTAGTGTTGCCTCTTCTATTGATTCATTAGTAGTTGGTGAGCGGGAGATCATTACGCAAGTCCGCAATGCATATGATAAATGCAATCAATTTAATTTAACCGGTGATCTGCTCCGTATTGCAATTAAAAAAACAATTGAAGTTGCAAAACATGTTTATACACATACTAATATCGCTCGTAATCCTGTATCTGTAGTATCTTTAGCATATCGCAAGCTTCGTGAATTAAACGTACATACGGATGCCCGTTTCCTTATTATTGGTTCAGGTGTTACTAATACAACTATGGCAAAGTACCTGAAAAAGCACAAGTTTGCCAACTTTACTATCTTTAACCGTACCCTCGAAAATGCACAAAAATTAGCTGCCGAACTTAATGGAAAAGCATTTCCACTGTCTGAATTAAAAAATTATAAAGCCGGTTTCGATATTATTGTTACTTGTACCGGTGCAACTGAAAGCATTATTACTCCTGAAATATATAAGAACCTTGTAGGTAGTGATAAAGCTAAAAAAGTAGTGATTGACCTTGCAATTCCTAATGATTTAGATGCTGAAATTTTAAATAATTATAATGTTAACTTGATTGCTATCACTAATCTGCAGGATGTTGCCAAAGAAAATATGGCAGCTCGTGAACAGGAAATGCAAGCTTGTAATAGCATCATTGAAAATAATATTGAAGAGTTCAAACAAATCCTTAAAACCCGCAAAGTGGAGCTGGCAATGAGCGAAGTACCTAAAAAAGTGAAAGAGATCCGCGAAACGGCTAATGAAGTTTTTGCTAAAGACCTGATGAATCTTGATGAAGAATCAAAAGAAGTGCTTGATAAAATACTTTCCTACATGGAAAAAAAATACATCAGTGTTCCAATGAAAATGGCAAAGGAAATTTTTCAAGGAAAAATATAGATTTAATATCTAATATGTAATAGGTAATATTTAAAGGGATTTCCAGTAAAGAGTACAATATTAGATACCATTATTAATTTTTTTTCTTTCATACCAAGCCTCTCTATAAAGAAAAAAACTCGTGAGTATTTTAGCCATAGTTCGTAAAAGCTTACAGTAAATATTACATTTTACATTTTACATCTTACATCATACATCTTACATCTTCATTATG
>JAHEYA010000384.1 GCA_023251855.1 Bacteroidota bacterium | reverse complement strand
GGCTAATACATAGTCGCCAATCCATATGGGTAGCTGCTTTCCGGTAAACGGATGAATAGCATAAGCACCGGTAAATACTCCTGTTATTTTTTTTACATCAGCCTGCCGCTCACGCTCACTACGGTTTTTAGCAAAAATGATGTATTCATCAACTGCTTTTTTCTGCTCAGAACTTGTAATCTTTTCAACCAATTCATACTCAGGAGCAAGTGTTACAAAAGATACTCCAAAGATAGTATCAGGGCGGGTTGTGAAGACTTCGATAAAAGCCTCATCCGCCCTTCGGGCACCTTCTCCAAAGGAGAAGGGCGTTTCAAGAACATTTTCGTTCAGGGCCTTTACAATTTCGTTACATACCCAATCAATATTTTCTTTCACAGAATTATTCTTAAATCGGATAACTCTATAACCAATTTCTTCTAAAATATATGTTCTACCTTCATCATATTCCTGCTGATGTTCATGAATTTCACCATCTACTTCAATGATTAATTTTTTTTCAAGACAAACAAAATCAGCAATGAAACGGTCAATTGCGTGTTGTCTCCTAATTTTAAAACCAAGTTTGCTGTCACGAACCCTTTCCCAAAGCAATTGTTCTGATTCTGTTTGTGTCTGCCTGTTTTTTTTTGAATTTTCTTTTAACCGCTCCCACATTCTTTTATTTGCAGTATGATATCCGGGAGTGGTTCCCCTCTCCTTTGGAGAGGGGCTAGGGGTGAGGCTAAAACGCAAACTCGTTCCTTCTGATTTCCCAATCCAATTACGTTGAGCTTCTTTGATAGATTCAGTCCAGTCAAGAGCCTCCAAATCATTCAGCAAACGATTGGCATACGCTGTAATTCGTAAACTCCATTGTTTCATTAATTTACGTTCAACAGGATAACCACCACGTTCAGAAACTCCATCTTTCACCTCTTCATTGGCAAGCACAGTACCTAATTGAGGACACCAGTTCACCATGGTATCACTCAAAAAAGCCAAACGGTGTTCCAATAAAATATCCGATTGTTCTTTTTCATTTAATTCGTTAAAAGTCTTTTCAATTCCATTAACTTGATACTTGATACCTGATACCTGAACCTTTTTTATTAATGTCTCAATAGGCTCTGCTTTATCGGTTTCAGGATTATACCATGAATTAAAAAGTTGAATGAATATCCACTGTGTCCATTTATAATAATTCTGATCAGAGGTTCTTACTTCCCGGTCCCAATCAAATGAAAGACCTATTTTATCAAGCTGTTCACGGTAACGTGCTATATTATTTTCGGTAGTAATTCGTGGATGTTGACCTGTCTGAATCGCATA
This sequence comes from Bacteroidota bacterium, assembly GCA_023251855.1. Lineage (GTDB taxonomy): Bacteria > Bacteroidota > Bacteroidia > 2-12-FULL-35-15 > 2-12-FULL-35-15 > 2-12-FULL-35-15. The sequence goes on along the minus strand of JAHEYA010000384.1, from coordinate 2,019 downwards.
TTGTTCAGCAGGCAAACCAAAAGAATCATACCCCATAGGATGTAATACATTAAAGCCTTTCAAACGTTTGTATCGTGCAAAAATATCTGATGCAATGTATCCCAAGGGATGTCCAACATGTAAACCGGCACCACTGGGGTATGGGAACATATCTAGTACATAATATTTAGGTTTAGAAGATACATTCTCTGTTTTAAATGTTTTATTTTTAGCCCAGTATGCTTGCCACTTTTTTTCTACTTCTCTGAAATTATATTCCATTTTTTACGATTCTTCTTGTCATTTATAAGTCTGCGAAGATACAAAAAACGTTATTAATTAAGGCGAATAAGTATTTGATACAGTTATTAACCTTCCATTGTTTATTTCAAATCTGAATCCTTAAATGAGGCATTCTTAAAATAGCTATTTTCGTAGCAGAAAAATAAAAAAAAGTGTTCGAAAAATATTCAAAGCGCAAACTAGTAGGGTCGTCAATTACAACAGTAGTAAGTCTTTCATTAGTATTGTTTATGCTTGGATTGTTAGGTATTATTGTGCTTAACACCCGCAAATTATCCGACAACCTGAAAGAAAATATTGGTATTCAGCTGATTTTGAATGAAAACGCAAAAGAGGTGGATGTTCAGCATTTATCAAAAGTACTTGATGCTTCCGACTATGTGAAATCTACCAAATTAGTAACTAAAGAAGATGCTGCAAAACGTTTGCAGGATGATTTAGGTGAAGATTTTATTAATTTTTTGGGTTACAATCCATTACTTCCTTCAATCAATATTCACTTAAAAGCAGCGTATGCCAATACCGACAGTCTTGTTTGGATCGAAAAAGATATTCTGGAGAGTAAATTAATAAAAGAGTTTGTCTATCAAAAATCATTGGTAAGTATGATCAATGAAAATGTAGAAAAGATCAGTTTGGTTATTCTAATTTTCAGTGGATTGCTTATGGTTATTGCGCTTGCACTTATCAACAATACCATCCGGCTTTCGATATATAGCAAACGCTTTATTATTAAAACGATGCAATTGGTGGGTGCCACACAAGGATTTGTAAGGCGGCCATTTGTGTTAAAAGGCATTAAACATGGCATCTATGGAGCAGTTATCGCAATTCTTATGCTGGTTGCAGTTCTTTATTTTGCTCAAAAACAATTACCTGAATTAGCTGAATTACAAGATGAAACAATGCTTATTAACCTATTCGGATTGGTAATATTAATAGGAATTATTATTTCCTGGATAAGTACTTCTTTGGCTGTACGCAAGTATTTGCGGTTAAAATCGGATGATCTGTATTACTAATGATATGTAAAATGTAAAATGGCAGATGTAAGATGGTTAAAAAGCAATCGCAAAGCCAAAACCCACATTTTCCATTTCACATCTTACATTTAACATAACACTAATATCCTTTCTTGAAATCGATTTTCATTTTTCCTCAGCCCTTTAAAATGATTTTCAACTTTTAACGTTTGCTTCGTATTTTCTTTCATTTATCTTAACACTTTTTTTATTGCTCACAAACCGTATATTTGTTGCCGATTAAAAAAATCTTTCCCGGCTCTGACCCTGTTTGAGAAAAATTTCGCTTTATGAAATTCAAAAAACCAAGTTTAATAGTTCAAATTTTTTCAGGATTGTTTATAGGAATAGCTGTAGGTTATTTCTGGAAAGATGGTGCTCCCTTTTTTCATGGCCTGAGCGATATTTTTATGCGCCTGATAAAAATGATCATTGCACCACTTGTATTTTCAGTACTGATAGTAGGTGTTGCAAAGGTTGGTGATTTTAAATCAATTGGCAGAATCGGTATAAAAACGCTTTTATATTTTACAACAATTGCAATTGTCTCCTTATTGTTAGGCCTCTTTTTAGTAAATATTTTTGAGCCCGGCAAAACAATGAAACTTGAATTGCCACTTGCCAATACCGAAACAGCGTTTGATAACTCAAAAGGGATCAGCGGAAAAAGTTTCATGGATCATGTGATTCCCGAAAGTATTATGAGCGCAATGGC
>JAHEYA010000062.1 GCA_023251855.1 Bacteroidota bacterium | reverse complement strand
TCATAACAATTAGGACTAATTTCAGAAACAAGCAAACGAATCACAAATACACTATGTCTGGTGTATCAACCTAAAACATCAAAATTTTTGATCTCTTATGATTACCACCTGAATGGGCTATATAAAATAAATCATAATCAAATGAAAGAACGAACATAGCTGATACAGGATTGGAAGGTTTATAAGTTGGGTATTTTACAACTGATGGAAAATTATTTAGTTGCCCGGTACTACTTATGATATCATTGAAACAATACGCTACTCTCACTCCGAAACTTACCCCAAAGTCATCGGTGCCCATTAAATACCCGCCAAAACCAACTACTGCAGAGAAATAAGAAGGAACAAGGTTTGCAGAAACATCAAAGCTTGATGGTTGTACTAATGGAGAGTTATCGCTATAACTGGCTTTTGTGACAAGTGAAAATTGAGGACCAATTTCAATGTAACTTGAGTTCGCAGTTTTTTTATACATCAATAAAAAGTTAAGTGAATTAAAACCTACCTTACGGATGTAGTCAGTTTTTGTGCTATCCGGATTTTTTAAACTGTAAGCAAATGACTGACTAAAAACAGAAGAACCTATATCTATTGTTATAGCATGTGATGAGTTAATATTCATTCCTATTTTTCCTCCATACATGTATCCGAAAGAGACCTTTGGGGTAAAAGTACCATCATCGAAAAAATTTTTGTTGTAGAGCAAATTGGCTCCATACCCTCCTTTTAGCCCAACGTCAAGCCAACTTTGAGAAAATAAAGGTTGTGAGCAAATGAGGGTCAGAAGTGCAATTGTAATTTTTTTCATAAAGATATTTTTTTGAGGTGTGGTTTCGTTTGCTCAAATTTAATATTATCTCCGTAATTAGCCAACAATAATTTTCTTAAAATTTAATTTAATTTTCATTGAAAATTCTATTTTTTTGTTATCGAATCCATTCACCAATTTTATTACTTTTGCAGAAGCCGCTACACTATTAATAAATGATATACTGGATGCAAAAGCACTTCCATAACGTTTTCCTGTTAATAAAGCATTTTTTTTCATTACTCCTTGCCTATGCTTTTTGCCGGTTGCTTTTTTACTTTTTTAACTTCTCTTATTTTTCAGATTTAAGTAGTTGGAAACTTTTATTAATACTGATATTTGGAATTCGTTTCGATTTATCGGTAATCATTCTTTCAAATGTCCTTTTTATTGTCATTTACCTATTACCCTTGCCTTTCAGGGAGAACCGGATTTACAAAAGTTTCTTAAAATGGTTCTTTTTAACTGTTAACAGCATTGCAGTTTTAGCCAACTGTGTTGATCTGGCCTATTTTCAATTTACCTTGAAACGCACTAATGCTGCGGTATTCCATTTTTTTGATGGCAAAATTGGCAATGATCTTGGACATCTGTTTTCTTTATTTTTGGTTGAGTACTGGTATATATTTGGTATTTGGATACTCATAACTTACTTTGTTTACAGGCTTTATAACAGGGTTGAAAAAAACAACAACTTGCAGTGGACCTTAAAAGAATATGGAATTCAAACTCTCATTTTTATTGTTTTTAGTGGTTTTGCTTTACTCGGTTACAGAGGTGGTTTTCAACTTAAACCAATTAGTATAGTAAGTGCAGGGGAATATGCCTCTGCCAAATATGTACCCTTGGTTGTGAGTACGCCTTTTACAATTCTTAAAACCATTGACGTAGAAGCTATTGTGCCATCAAAAGTCTGGCATATTGAAGATGAAACAACACTTAAAAAATTGTATGACCCAATACATCCGGGTGAAAGTGAGGCTTTTAAAAAAATGAATGTATTTGTAATTGCGTTGGAGAGTTTTTCAAAAGAATATATCGGAGCTCTAAATGGTAAACCTGTTGGTTATACACCATTCTTAGATTCACTGATCAAACAAAGTCTGACTTTTAATAATGCGTTTGCAAATGGCAAAACCTCTATGGAGGCTATTCCTGCTATCGTTGCGAGTATTCCAACCTGGATGAATGAACCATTTATTACTTCGCCATATGGAAGTAATCAAACCAATAGTTTAGCAAATTTGCTAAAACAGCAAGGATATTATACCGCTTTTTTTCATGGTGGAACTAATGGAACGATGGGATTTGATGCATTTTCCAATCTTTCCGGATTTGATAATTATTTTGGCCGTAATGAATATAACAATGAAAAAGACTATGATGGAAATTGGGGCATTTGGGATGAAGAATTTTTGCAATTCACTGCAAATACCATCAATAAAAAGCAACAACCTTTTTTTGCAACGGTGTTTACGTTAAGCACACATCACCCATTCATGGTGCCTGACAGATACAAAGATAAATTCAATGAAGGACCACTTCCAATTGAAAAAAGTATTAGCTATTCAGATTATGCTTTGAAACGTTTTTTTGAATCGACAAAAAAAATGCCTTGGTTTAATTCTACTCTTTTTGTTTTAGTTGCTGACCATACCGGACCATCAGAAGACGCTTTTTATACAAATAAAGTGGGCAATTATTGCATACCGATTATTTATTATATACCGAATGGTCAATTAAAAGGTCTGGATTCAACAATCACTCAGCAAATTGATATTATGCCTTCTGTTCTTGATCTGCTAAACTATCCAAAATCCTATTTTTCTTTCGGAAACAGTGTATTTGATAAAAACGCTGATCATTTTGCGTTCAGTTTTTCAAATGATTTATTTCAGTTGAATCAGAATAATTATGTTCTTCAATTCAATGGAGAAAAAGCAACGGATCTTTTTAAGTTCAGTTCAGATAGCTTGCTTCAAAATAACCTGATATTAAAGGATACAGCAATCGCAAAAAAAATGGAAAACAAAGCAAAATCAATTATCCAAACGTATCAGCAAAGTTTGATAAATAATAAAATGCATTAAGTAGTAAGGAGTTGGTAGTTCGGAGAACGAAGTTTCTGAACTTTTGATTATCCTGCGAAACGCCATTAAATAAATTAATTTTGAAAAAAAAAATTTGTTTTATTGTTAATCCTGTTTCAGGAGTTGGAAGACAAAAAGTGATTGAAAAGCTGATTGACGAGAAGCTTAACCGTACGCTGTTTGATTATGAGATTCTATATACCAAAGCAGCCAAACATGCTACTGAACTTGCTACACAAGCTGTTGTCAGAAACTTTGATATCGTAGTAGCAGTTGGTGGAGATGGATCAATAAACGAAATAGTTAAAGGCTTGATCGGTTCAAATACCTCACTGGCAATTATTCCGGCAGGTTCAGGAAATGGATTAGCTCGTTATTTAAATATTCCATTGAATATGAAAAAAGCAATGGAAGTAATTAATTCTTCAAAAGAAACCCGGATTGATTCAATACAATTTAATAATGAAATTTTTGCAAATGTTGCTGGAATCGGTTTTGATGCCCATATTGGCTGGGAGTTTGCTAAATTCGGTAAACGTGGATTCTCTTCTTATCTGAAAGTAATCTTTCGTGAATTTCCAAAATATAAATCTCAGGATTTTGAATTAACTTTTGATGGAAAAACGATTCACAAAAAAGCATTCCTGATAAGTTTTGCAAATGGCACCCAATGGGGAAACAATGCACACATTGCACCTTTGGCTAATATTGCAGATGGTGTTATGGATATTTGCATACTGAAAGATATTTCGTTTCTAAATTTTTTCCCTATTGCATTTAAATTGTTTCGCAAAACGGCTCATCAATCTTCTCACTTGGAAATTATAAAAACTAAAGAAGTAATTATAAAACAGCCTGCAACCATTGCTCATATTGATGGTGAACCGATCGAAATTGGAAATGCTATTTCAATAAAAGTAAATCCATTATCTTTGAAAGTAATAATTCCTTAATACCTCACCCCCTTCGGTCGCCATAGGCTTGCCGAAGGAGAGGGGGTGTCAACTTATAAAAATTTTTCCATGTCACAAAAAGATAAAAGAACCGGTGTTGTTTATTCGACCAATAAAGATTTCAATTTTGAGTTTGTAAAACAGCAAACGTTTGCAACATTGCCTCCTCAGCAACAAAATCTAAAATTATTTCTTGACAGGATACGTGGTGGAAAATTACTAACTCGTATCACAGGTTTTGTGGGAAACATCAATGATTTGGAAACACTTGGCAAAACATTAAAACAAAAATGTGGAGTAGGAGGGAGCGTTAAAGATGGTGAAATACTACTTCAAGGTGATCATCGGGATAAACTCCTGAAACTACTAATAGATGCAAATTATAAGGTGAAGAAAGCGGGGGGATGAAATTGGGGTTTGCTATAATTGGGTTTAAGGTTAAAACGAGTCCTTATTTTATGCTATTATACCTTCAAAAATGGAAACTCCTTTTTAGATACTAAAACCGGAACAATTGCAATTGTAGAAAACGTTATTAAGCCCATTGCTGTTTAATTTTATACTTCTTCAATGTTTTGTCTATTGTGAGAAGCGTCATATCTTCGGAAATAGTTTGAGATATAATTAACCTGTCAAATGGGTCGCTATGATGGTTTGGTAATTTAGATAGTGTCAGAAGATGATCGGGAGTGATTTGAATAATTTCTATTTGGTTTCTTTGAGGATAATTAAATAATTCCTCAAGCGAAATATTAAGGGTTAATTTTCCGAGTTGGTGCTTTATTGTTATCTCCCATAAACTTGCTACACTTATAAAGCATGGTTGGTCTATATCTTTGATTTTATTTGCAATTGTTACAGGCAATTTATTGCTTCCTGCAACAAACCATAGAAAAGTATGAGTGTCAAGCAAATAAGCCATTTACTTATATTTTTCAAAAATATCTAATGGCTCATCAAAGTCTGGTGAAAGAATAATTTTGCCTTTAGCAAAACCAAATTCTCGGGCTTTGAGTTTGGATTTTAAACTTGCTTTGTTTTTCAAGAAAGCAACAAAATCAGCTACTTCCTGCCTTAAATTCTGAGGTAGAGAATTGATTTCTATTTTAAGAGAGGTATTTGTCATACCCCAAATGTACGATTTTTTGAAAAATTACACAATAGAATTTTTATTTGTCCTGAAGAATATTTAAAACGCCCCAACCAATGGTGATTGAGGCGTTTTGTAATTACTCTAAATGCGTTTTAATCTTTCAAATTAAATGCATTTTGAACCTCAATGTAATTTTTGAAATTGACATTTGGGTGAGCAATCAGATTACTGGCGGCAATAATTACTACTCTATATGTTTGAGTGCCGGGAATCGTTGGTGTTGAGTTATCAGCATTTGAATTAAGCAGTTTTATATTTCCCACAGAAAAACCACAAACTGTTGAATTTATCCCATTAATATCAGGCAAGTTATACCAGGTGGTTCCATATTGAATATAGACTTGCACTGAACCCTTATCTACTATTGCCTGTGTGATACCTACAGCTGTTATCGAGGCTTGATAAAACGATCCATTTAAAGTCCAACTTGATGAAGTTAAAGTAACTGTATTTGTTCCGATCACATTTGCATTACCGTTTGTGCCGTTTGTACCATTTGTGCCATTAGTTCCAGCTGGGCCAGCAGGTCCGGTTGCGCCATCCTTTGCACAACTTGAAATTAACGTAGTCCCTGCGAATAGCAATCCTACAATTAATAGATTTTTTGTTTTCATGTTTTGTTTTTGTTTTGGTTAGAGACCAAATATACGAAAAATATGTACTCTTATAAGAGTACATTAAATAATTTTCTAAAACACAATTTTGTTAAAAATTTGTGATGAAGAAAGAAAAAGATGTTTCGGCAGCCTTTCTGCTCCATATTGGAGAAAATATTACGAAGAAAAGGAAAGAAAATAATTTCTCGCTCGAAAAACTGGGTCTTGAAATAGGTCTTACCCGTATGCAGATACATAGGATAGAGCATGGTTATAATATTACTATGAAAACACTACTGAAAATAGCATTGGCGCTTAATACTAAAACGGATGAGTTGGTAAAATTCGATTATAAATTCAAAAAAGACGACCTCGAAAAATTGGTGAACAATAATAAATCTTTTAAAAAGCAACTGAAAAAAAATTGAATTCAAAGGATATTTAAAGCGCCTTACTTTTGCTCCTCACCTCTCTATACAACTCTTCATACATCGGCAATATTTTATCAATATCAAACTTCTTCGCCTGTTCATAGGCATTTGATTTGAATGTATTTAATGTAGAATCATCTTTTAAAATATGAATTGCATTTTTCGCCATCTCTTCCACATCACCAACTGCGCTCATAAAACCGGAAAATTTATTGACATTTATTTCCGGTAAACCTCCTGAATTAGTTGATATAACAGGTACTTTACTTGCCATTGCTTCCAGAGCAGCTAAACCAAAACTCTCAGTTTCGGAGGTTAATAAAAACAGATCAGCGATTGATAAAATATGCTCAGGGTTCACGATGTTGCCAAGTGATCTGATATCACCACAGGTATCTAACTGTCGGCAGAGCTTTTCAATATTGCCTTTTTCAGGACCATCACCCACTAAAATTAATTTGGCAGGCATTGTTTTTCTCACTTTATCAAACACCCGTAATACATCTTCTACACGTTTTACTTTTCTGAAATTAGAAATATGAATCAGCAAACGCTCACCATTAGGAGCATACATCTTTTTTTCACACTTTACATTTTCAAAACTGTAATCGTTCAAACAAATAAAATTGGGGATTACTTTTATTTGTTTATCAACTTTCGGAAAATTAGTGTAGGTGTCTTCTTTTAAACTTTCTGACACTGATGTTACAGCATCACTTTGATTGATAGCAAAAGTAATAACAGGCTCAAATGAAGGATCTTTACCTACTAAAGTGATATCAGTGCCGTGTAGTGTAGTAATAAATGGGATATGAATACCTTGTGATGCCAATATTTGTTTCGCCATATAGGCTGCCGATGCATGAGGGATTGCATAATGAACATGGAGCAGATCAAGTTTTTCATATTTTACAACATCCACCAATTTGCTTGATAAAACCAGCTCATAAGGAGGGTATTCAAACAACGGATAATCTGAAACAGAAACCTCATGATAAAATAAATTTTTGGATAAAAAATCCAATCTTACCGGTGGACTATAAGTAATAAAATGCACTTGATGTTCTTTTTCAGCAAGCGCTTTACCAAGTTCCGTAGCCACTACACCACTACCGCCATATGTTGGATAACATACTATTCCTATTTTCATTTTTTATTTTATCTAAATGCTTTTCTCAATAATAAATTTGAGATTATAAAAGTAATAACAATTGTTCTAAGTATATTACATTTGTTGGATAACAGCTTTTAAAATTTCTTTAGAAAAGAATGAAAACAAATTGGAGAACCTATTGGCTAAACAAAAACAATCGGATTATTCTTGTTGTTTCATTTGCTGTTTTGGCACTGGTTCTTCTCTCATTCGTTCAGGTTCTTACGTATGTGGAAAACCGAAAAGGTGTTGTGTTTAACGATCCTGTTCTTAATTTGCTTCCTGCAATAGATTTATCTCTGATAATATTTATCTCAACTTATTCAATTGCAGTTTGTGGTATCATACTGATTGCCCCCAAACCTGAGTTATTTCTAAAATTGGTACAGGTATATACTATCCTTATTTTATTGCGAATGCTTTCTTTGTTTTTAGTTCCGCTTGAACCACCTGTGGCTATTATCCCATTAGATGACATACTCCTAAAGTCAACATTTTATTCAGGACGACCCAACTTAAAAGATCTGTTTTTTTCCGGACATGTTGCAATGCTTTTAATACTTGCATTGGTTCTTGCAAATAATAAATTTAAATGGTTTTTTGTTTGCGGAGCAATAGTGGTTGGGATATTAATAATGCTTCAACATGTTCATTATAGTATTGATGTGTTTGCTGCTCCGGCATTCGCTTATTTGGCATTTATCGCACAAAAAAAAATAACTTCTACTTAGCAGATTAACAACAATATAGAACGCTGATAACGCTGATGGATATGATAAACGCAGATAAAATAAATTTTATTTAAATCTCTATTTTATAATTAACAAAAATAAAAATCATAGTAGAACGCTGATAACGCTGATGGATATGATAAACGCAGATAAAATAAATTTTATTTAAATCTATTTTTATGATAAACAAAAATAAAAATCATACTAGAACGCTGATAACGCTGATGGATATGATAAACGCAGATAAAATAAATTTTATTTAAATCTCTATTTTATATTTAACAAAAATCATACTTATCATATTTATCATAATAATCTGCGTTCTATTTGACTGGGTGAGTAGTTAGAAAGCATAACATTTTATTGAGTTTCCAATTCGGTTTTTACAAACTGTTTTAGTTCAGGAAAAAAAAGCGCAAATTCATTTTCAAACAATTTATAATGCTCTTTCAAGTCGTGAATAGCATGTTCCATATTTGATTCAAAGGTTGTTCTGTGCGCCATACTCCTTAATACTTTCTCAATACCTTCTAATTTTGAATACCCCAAAAGAATGTCGTTTCCAATCATGTATTTTGTGAAAAGCGCTGATTTTTTAGGTAATAGAGAGTGATTCTCTTTTATAATGGAATAAATATTTTGTGTAAAAATTCGCAAATCAACATCAGAATAATCATTCCAGTTTTTTGCTAAATAGTGATCATAATAAATATCAACAATTACACTTGCATATTTTCTGTATTTCTCTCTTAACCGCTGTTTGCTTTGTTCTACAATAGGATGTGAATCAGTAAACGCGTCTATTTTACGATGCAGTTTGATTCCTTTTTGTACCTCCAATGTGTACTTGTTGATGCCAATTCCTTTTACAGCATCAGCAATAAAATTTCCTATAATTAGATCCTTGGAATTTCCTGCTAAATAGATATGAGATAAAAAATTCATGGATTGCAAATTGGACAGATTGAAAGTGGAGATTTTAAAATTGGAATTGTTGTCGTTGAGCGTAGCGTCCCGCTACGTTCCAATTAACAGGGCCTCTGGCACCCTACTTCAAATTTTATTCATCTAGGTTTTTAATGGCAAAATTAAGCCTGCTTGAATAAAAATACTTTTTTTGGTTCCTATATCAATTCCAAGAAAAGGGTTTACTGAAATATTTTTCATTTTTTTCATTCTTAAATTATAACTAACCTGGAAAGTTGGAAAAATCGCTAAAGGAATTTCAAAGCCTTCAATTGTCTTTTGAGATGTAGGTGCAGTACTACTGAAGAATGGGTATGTGGCACTACTAACTAAATAAGTATAGGTTGCTTTTTTGAATGATAGTATTGGCAAATGAAACCCGGCATAAAAACTAATTTTGTTTTTTGTAAATTTCATTAGAACGGGTAGTTCTAAATAATTATATGAATAACTATATTTAATTACATTACGTATGTCATTATATGAACTACCTCCAACTGCATAAAATTTAACAACCTTATCATAATCGCCTTCGTAAACATCCTTTCTAAGAGAATAGTTCAAGCCAAGGAGTAGCTGCCTGTTTTTATTCTTCTTACAAGAAAACAAAAACCCTCCCTGAAACCCATATGTAGGAATTTTTGTAAAATTTTCAAATTCATAA
>JAHEYA010000383.1 GCA_023251855.1 Bacteroidota bacterium | reverse complement strand
TGGCATTGGTACAACATCGCCAAATGCAACCGCTAAGCTTCATGTTGATCTTGCAAACAACACCGGAAATGGCGTTTTAATTACAGGGAATTACAGTGCAACAGCTAGCGTTCCAAGTTTAGGTTCGGGTAGCCGGTTGATGTTTTATCCCGGAAAAGCTGCTTTCAGGGCGGGCAATGTTCCCGGAACTCAATGGGACAATGTTAATGTAGGTGAGTTTTCTAACTCCATAGGCTACAGTAATACTGCCAGCGGAAGCTCATCAACGGCTTTGGGGGGATATACGATAGCCAGTGGAAATTATTCAACTTCAATGGGACTCCAATCCAATGCAAGTGGAGAAAGTTCATTCGCAGTTGGAAGTCTTACTGTTGCAAGTGGTATTAGTTCTATTGCTATTGGAGGTTCTACTACTGCAAGTGGAACTACTTCTACGGCAATGGGTAACCAAAGTACTGCCAGTGCATACACTGCCACTGCAATGGGCTGGGGAACAAATGCTAACGCATATACATCAACAGCTATGGGTTATGCTACAACAGCAAGTGGTGATGTTTCCACAGCTATTGGCAGGTATACATCCGCACTTTCTAATGTTGAAATTGTTATTGGACAATATAATACAATTTATACGCCCGCCAGTACCTCATCATGGAATGTTGCTGATCGTTTGTTTGTTGTTGGAAATGGTGCAAATAGTGGCGCAAGATCAAATGCTATGACGGTTTTAAAAAGTGGTAATGTAGGAATTGGTAACAGTTCGCCCACGTCCGTTCTGTCTGTTGGTTCTAACAATGAATTTCAGGTAAATTCTACTGGCAATATTGTAAAACTGAATAATGTTTCAACATCATTTCCTTCGTCACAAGGAGGTTCAGGATCTATTTTACAAAATGACGGGCAAGGAAATTTAAGTTGGGCTTCAGCTTCCAGTCTTGTAAGATGGGATCAGATTGCTGCACCAACTACAAATCTTTCTCTTGCACATGGCGCAAATACAACAGCGTTTACATTTAATTCGGTTACCACAGGTAATGCTTTTGCTTTGTCTTCTAGTTCTCTAACAAACGGCAAATTGCTTGACTTGTCTTCAACTTCCACTTCCGGAAGTGCCAGTGATAATTCAAAGGTTCTTAATATTTCCAGGTCAGGAAGCAATTCAAACTCGAATCATACTGCCTACGGCATTTATAGTTCGGTGGCAAATACCGGTACCAATAGTTTTAATATTGGTGGCTATTTCACTGCTTCCGGAGCTTCTTACAATAATATTGCAGTTGACGGACAAATTTCAGGTAATGCTGTTTCCGGATATGGTGTTTTTGGTACGAATAGTTCGACCGGAACAGGTCCTCAATTGGGGGTAAAAGGTGAAAAAACAGGTAACATAGGTACCGGTTCAGGTTATGGTATATATGGCTTGGCAATGGGCACTGGCACAACAAATTATGGAGGAGCTTTTTATGCTTCCGGAGCTTCAACTAATGAAGCTGTTTATGCCGGTACTGATGCAGATGGCGGAATAGGTGTTTATGCAAATAATTATTCAACTGGAACAGGAATTCAATTTGGAATTTATTCTTTTAAAAGTGGTAATACTTCTACAGGAATAGGTTATGGTATCTATGCCGAGGCCACTGGAACAGGTTTAAAAAACATTGCCGGTTATTTTGCTGCTTCCGGGGCCACCAACAATTATGCAGCAATTTTTAATGGAGGTAATGTTGGTGTTGGTAATACTGCGCCCTCAGCTTTGTTTTCTGTTGGTTCCAGTAGCCAGTTTCAAATTAATTCCACAGGCAATGTAGGTATTGAAGTTACTCCTAATTCTAATTATAATCTATATTCGAGAAATGCAACTTATGGCGCAGATCAAACCGCTATTTATGGTTCCAGGCCAGGAACTGGCACTGCCGCAAATGGTGGTTCCAGCTGGGGCCCCTCTTTTGTTGATGCAGGTATTAAATCTTATAATACCTGGGGGAATAATTACTCTGCCTCTATGTATGCTGGCGGTTATACCGATTTTGCTAACAGTACCATTTTTATGGCTTACGACAATACTGATAATTATTTTACAGCTGCACAATACAGGGATGCCCAAAGTGCTAAATACGGACTTTATGTTCAGGGTAATGTAAACATTACCGGAAGCATTTCAAAAGGCTCAGGTACTTTTAAAATTGATCACCCGTTAGATCCCGAAAATAAATACTTGTATCATAGTTTTGTTGAAAGTCCGGATATGATGAACGTTTATAATGGTAATGTGGTGACTGATGCTACCGGAAATGCTGAAATTGTTTTGCCTGATTATTTTGATGCCTTGAATATGGACATTAAATATCAACTTACAATCATTGATGCCACTCAGTTTGCTCAGGCACGTGTTAGCAAAGAAGTTACCGGAAATTCATTTGAAATAAAAACAGATAAACCCAATATCAAAGTGAGTTGGCAGGTGACCGGTATAAGAAAAGACCCTTATGCAGAGCAAAATCGCATCAAAGCGGAAGTGGAAAAAGGTGCTCAGGAAAAAGGTAAATATTTATATCCGAAAGCTTATGGCAAGCCGGAATCAATGGGTATTGAATATACTCCTCATGAAAATAATGTAAGAGAAAAGAAGTAGAGTTGGATATGTTTAACAAAACAAAAATTAGTTGTTAAACATCTTAAGAATCTGTGCCAATTGAACTTTAAGATCTTTACGGTTTACAATTTTATCTAAAAAACCGTGTTCAAGCACAAATTCAGAGGTTTGAAAACCTTTAGGCAGGTCTTTTCCAATTGTTTCTTTTACCACACGGGGACCAGCAAAACCAATTAAGGCTTTGGGTTCAGCAATATTCAAATCTCCAAGCATGGCATAAGATGCAGTAACACCACCGGTTGTTGGGTCAGTAAGAAAAGATATGTAAGGAATTTTTGCTTCTGCAAGTAATGATAATTTTGCGGATGTTTTAGCCATTTGCATCAATGAAAATGCGGCTTCCATCATACGGGCACCACCGGATTTAGAGATGATCATTAATGGAATACGTTTTTCGAGGCAGTAATCAATTGCACGTGCAATTTTTTCACCAACAACAGCACCCATAGAGCCACCAATAAATGTGAAGTCCATACAGGCAACAACCAGATCTTCCCCATCAACGAGGCCATGTGCAGTTCTTAAGGCATCTTTCAGATTAGTTTTCTTTTGAGTATCAATTAAGCGAGCAGCATACTTTTTTGTATCTGTAAAATTTAAAGGGTCGGCAGCAGTTAAGTTGGAATTTAATTCCAGAAACTCTTTGTTATCAAAAAGAATATCGAAATATTCGGCAGAACCAATTTTATCATG
>JAHEYA010000382.1 GCA_023251855.1 Bacteroidota bacterium | reverse complement strand
CAATTAGAATAACTACTCCGTCACCAGCTCCAAGACCAAAAAGGCCAATCAAAATACTATTTAACATGATGTTTGTTTTTATAATTTATTATGCAAAGATAAAAAAAATTAAAGGCAAAGGTGGTGTTGATTCAAAAAGAAAGATTTCAGCACATTACAGCTTTGGGGAACTAGATTACTTTAAAGGCGAAATACACATTCACCTAAAAACATATCTTTGTGAACTAAATAAAATTAAATAGCTGAATCAATAGTGCTTTCAGGACTTACAAAAAAAGAAAAATACGAATCGCTGATTCCTCAAATTAAGGCATTGGTTGAGGGAGAAAGTGATGCTATTGCCAATCTTTCCAATATAATTGCAGCATTAAAATTTTCGATGGATTATTTTTGGGTAGGAATTTATTTTGTAAAACAAACACTTTCACCAATTGTAAATGGTAAAAAAGAATTGGTGCTGGGTCCTTTTCAGGGACCGGTTGCTTGTACACGTATTGCCTATAGCAAGGGCGTTTGCGGCAAAAGTTGGGAATTAAAACAAACAATTATTGTAGCGGATGTAGAGCAATTTCCAGGACATATTGCATGCAGTACCTTAACAAAATCAGAGATTGTATTACCTGTTTTTAACAAAACCAGTGAAGTAGTTTTGGTTTTGGATTTAGATAGTGAACACCTAGCGGGTTTTGATGAAACGGATAAAATTTATTTAGAAAAAGTAGCGAAAATAATTGGTGATTGTGTTAATTTACCAATGTGAGAATTTTAAAATTAAACAATCGTGAATTCATTGATATTTTTCTTGAAATATATTTATACTCATTGTGAATTGGTCCATTTTCTTAGACCTCACCCCCAACCCCTCTCCAAAGGAGAGGGGAGTGATGGGATAAAATATATTGGGAAATGGTTTAACACAATCAAACCAATCTGTATATCCACATATATGCACATTGGCGCAATGTTCATCTTTATATTGTTATTTGCAGCCTGTGCTCAAATTGTAGCTCCTGGAGGAGGTAAACCAGACGCCACTCCACCCAAGGTTGTAAAATATTCTCCGGATAGTGCTTCACTTAATTTTAAATCCAATTCTATTGAAATTGATTTTGATGAATTTGTACAACTAAGGGATATAAGCAGTCAGTTGATTGTTTCACCACCAATGGAGATCTCACCAGATATAAAAGTGAAGAATAAAACGCTAAGTATTGAACTGGATAAAAACGAACATCTTAAACCCAACACTACGTATGTTATCAACTTTGGCAATGCTTTGCAAGATATTCATGAAAATAATCCGAAAGAAAATTTTAAATATATTTTTTCAACAGGTAATTTTATAGACTCATTAATTGTGACAGGAAAAGTAGAAAACGCATTTGATCATAAAACCGAAAAAGAGCTATTGGTGATGCTTTACAGCGATTTTGGCGATAGTGTTATTTATAAAAAGAAACCCGATTACTTTGCAAAAACCAAGGAGGATGGCTCTTTTCAAATTAATAATGTGCGCCAGGGCAAATACAAACTATTAGCATTAAAAGATGCAAATGCAAATTATAAATATGAAGGCGATGGTGAAAGTGTTGGTTTTGTTGATGCTTTGGTTGAGCCCACCCAAAGTGAGTTTGTTGTGAAAAAAGTTGTGGACCTTCCAAAAAAAGATTCTACTTCGAATAAGAATTCAATAACAGAACCGAAAAATATTGAACAAGAACTAGTACGAAAAAATATTTTAATCGAACTATTTCAGGAGCCGGCAAAAAAGCTGTTTATAAAAAAATCAATTTATAATTCGTTCGGAAAAATTGTTTTCGTTTTCAATAAATCAGCCGACAGTGTTAAGATACAGCCACTTAATTTTAAATTTAATGATGGAGATGTTTTACTAGATTATTCGAAAAATAAAGACACATTAAATTATTGGTTTCGAAATATTGATAAAGATGCATTGAATTTAAGAATAATGAATGGTAGCAAAATACTTGATTCAGTTGAGTTTAAGCTTATCAAAAAAGAAGATGCACTGAAAAACAGGAGAAGTCCTTTTAAATTGACTTTGGTAAGCAGTCCGGCAGGTAATCAGGGTTTTGATTTGAATTCGACTTTAAAATTATCTTTCAATAACCCTATAACCAAATGGAATGAACAGCCGATTCAATTTAAAGAAGACTCATTGGTGTGGAGAAAAAAGTTTAAAAAATTGTCGTATGATGTTGGATTTCAAACAGCGGAGTTAATGTTTTTGGATTCGACAAAAACAATTAAAGTTCAAGGGGCCTCTCTTGTAAAATCTGTATTAACAGGCTGGAAAGAAAACACTCCATATCATTTATATGTTTTGCCTGGCACCTTCACCGATTTTTTTGGTTTAACAAATGACACACTTAAAATTGATTTTAAAACACGGGTAGAAAAATATTATGGCACATTGAAATTAAAAATAAGTATTCCTGAAACCATCGGTCAGTATATTGTTCAGCTGTTGGATGAAAAAGAAAATGTTACTCGCGAGAATACTATTAAAAAAACAGAAATACTTAACTATGCGTATTTATATCCACAAAAATATAAAGTGAAAATTATTTATGATACCAATTCAAATGGTAAATGGGACGAAGGGAATTTGTTAAAAAAGCGACAACCGGAAAAAGTAATTTATGATGCTGAGCTTATCAATGCCCGCTCCAATTGGGATTCAGACATAGAGTGGAAAATTATCCCATAAAATCCTAATGCCGATAGCAATTATGAATTGGTACACTTTCTGAGACCTCACCCCCAACCCCTCTCCGAAGGAGAGGGGGGATGGACCCCAATATATTTGGAAATAGTATAAATAAAATTTAAATTTTTTTATTGCAGAGCAGAACCGACCTTGTTGGTGTGCATGTTGGAATCAACTAGTTTTTTCAAGCCGGAATAATAGTTCTCATAACTTTCAGGATGATGAGATAAAAACAAGTAGGGTTCAATTAATTCAAGCTCCATTAGTTGAAATTCGTCATTCACCATAACACCATCTACACGGGCATACAAACAGCCTTTGGCAAATTTATCTACAAATTTTTGGGCGGTAGTAATTTGAGATGCACTTGCGGTTATTGGCTTGGTGATACCTCCATGGCATTGTTGAACTCTGAAATCACCTGAGCGCGGTGTTTTCACAACGCTATGACTGTACTTCCCATCAAAAAAGATAAAAGATAATTCACCTTCGGTTTCAATTTCTTTAATAAAAAGTTGTACTAAAAATGCATCTTCCTTCAATAATTCCAAAATATTTTTTTGATAAACAGAATAATTTTGAGGAGTTAAAACAAACGTATTTTTTGCGCTTGCGCT
>JAHEYA010000381.1 GCA_023251855.1 Bacteroidota bacterium | reverse complement strand
TTCATCTGTTGAATTCGTAATAACAAAAGGACTTTCGGTAGATTCAGTTGGTGTGTTATTGGTGATAACAAATTGGAAAGTAACTTTTTCTACTTCTTTTTCAATCTCTTTTTCTTCTATTTTATTAATTACCGGTTCTTCTTCTCTGATAAATACAAAAGGCTCCGGTGTAACAGTTTCTTTTTCATCTTCAATAACCGGTGCTTTCCACTCTGCTTCTTTGGTCCAATCAATTGCAGGTTTTTCTTCTTCCCTAAAATAAGAAGTAATTTCTTCTACTTTAGGAGTTTCAACCGGAGGAATAACTGCTGGCGGAACAACAGGAGGAACAGTTGCAACAGGCGCTACCGGAGGTACAAGTGTTGGTACTTCTACTTTTTTAGCAGTAGTTTCTAATACATGAACAATACGTCCAGGTTTTGTTTCATATTGATTACCAACTTCACCTTTAGAATCAAAGCCGGTTGCAATAACGGTTACACATACGTTATCACCAAATGTTGGATCAACCCCATAACCTTTAATTATTTCGGCAGTCATGCCTGCTTCATTCTGAATATAATCAGTGATCTCACCTAACTCATCCATGGTAATTTCATTTTCATTTTCACCACAGGTAATATTAACTAACACGTAACGCGCACCTTTAATATTACTGTCATTTAATAATGGAGAAGCCATTGCCTGTTCAACAGCACGTAGAGAACGGTTTTCGCCGGATGCCATTGCAGAACCCATTATTGCTACACCGCTATTTTTCATAACAGTTTTCACATCATTGATATCAGTATTGATCTGTAATGTGGTAGTGATGATGTCGGCAATGCCTTTTGCAGCAGTGGATAAAATATCATCGGCATGACCGAAAGCTTCAGTAACTTTTAAGTTACCATAGATCTCACGTAATTTATCATTACTGATTACAAGTAAAGTATCAACATTTTGTTTTAATGCTTCTAAACCTGCGTCAGCCTGTGCTTTACGCTTTTTACCTTCAAAACCAAATGGAATAGTAACAATACCAACAGTTAAAATTCCCAGTTCTTTAGCGGCTCTTGCAATTACAGGAGCAGCACCTGTTCCGGTACCACCACCCAAACCGGCTGTAATAAATACCATTTCGGTATTATTTGCTAAAATTGTTTTTATATCTTCAATAGTTTCAATGGCAGCATTTTTACCAACCTCAGGTAAAGATCCGGCTCCGCGTCCTTTCGTTAAACTCGCGCCTAATACAATTTTACAAGGAACAGGACTAATGTCAAGTGATTGCTGATCGGTATTGCAAACAATAAAATCAACACCTTTAATGCCTTGTTTGTACATATGATTGACAGCGTTACTTCCGCCACCGCCAACTCCAATTACTTTAATAATTGCTGAGTTGTCCTGTTGTAGATCAAATTTCATCATTTTGTTTTTTGTTTAGAATGATTGGTACTAAAGTGTTTTTTAAATACACTTTTATTTCGAGGATAAAATTGTTGCTTTTTTTAACGTATAATCAGGGGTGGAACTCATAGTTACTAACTATGAGATGTTAATTTCGTAGCTTTTTTAAGTACCCTGAAAGTTTAAAAAACCTTTAGGGAATTCGTTTTCGGAGATATTGGTAAACCTATTTTTGTATTGATTCTTCATCAAAAAAGTTTCTAAATATATCAAACCAGCCACCTGTTTTATCCTTTGAATGTCCTTTAATAGTTGATGAAGAAGCAGATGCCAGATTTTTCTGATTTTGTTTATCCATTGTTTGTAAACCTTTCATTATTAGCCCAACGGATGTTGCAAACATTGGACTGGTAACTTCTTCACTACCTTTTGCTAAATGTTCGTTGGGATAACCAATTCGGGCATCCATCCCTGTAATGTATTCAACTAATTGTGTAATATGCTTCAATTGCGAACCACCTCCGGTTATTACGATACCGGCAATTAATTTTTTTTCATAGTCAGAATTTTTAATTTCGTAGTAGACATGCTCAATGATCTCTTCCATACGTGCCTGAATAATAGCAGACAGGTTCCTTACAGAAATTTCCTTGTGTGCCCTGCCTCTCAGCCCGGGAATTGAGACAATTTCATTTTCCTGATTTTCACTTGCCAATGCTGAACCAAATTTGATTTTTAATAATTCGGCCTGGCTTTTTATAATGGTACAACCTTCTTTGATGTCTTCTGTAATTACATTTCCACCAAAAGGAATAACGGCAGTATGACGAATAATTCCATCCTGAAAAAGTGCCACATCAGTTGTTCCGCCACCAATATCAACCAGTACAACACCTGCTTCTTTTTCTTCATCACTTAAAACAGCATCAGCAGAAGCAAGTGGCTCTATAGTTAATTCCGAAACTTCTAAACCTGCTTTTTGAGCACATTTTAAAATATTTTTTGCAGCTGCAATTTGTCCGGTAATAATATGAAAATTGGCTTCTAATCGAATACCGGCCATGCCTATCGGGTTTTTTATTCCTTGCTCCCCATCAATAATATATTCCTGTGGTAACACATGAATGATCTGTTCACCCGGCTGCATCATTAATCGGAACATATCTTCAATTAATGAATCAATATCTTTTTGTGCGATCTCTTCATCCTCACTGGTGCGGGTTTTAATACCTCTGTGCTGAACACTTTTTATATGCTGACCTGCAATACCTACATTCACAATCTTAATGTCAACACCTGATTTAGCTTCGGCTTCAGCAACAGCTGTACGAATAGATTCAACAGTTTTATCAATATTTTGAACTACTCCACGAGCAACTCCAAATGATTCGGATTTACCCATTCCAAGTATTTCTATTTTTCCGAACTCATTCCTGCGACCAACAATTGCAACAATTTTTGTTGTTCCAATGTCTAAGCCTACTACTATTTCTGATGTTTCCATTGTATTATATTTATCAGCCCTCCAACCTCCCTAAAGGGGAGGCTTAGAAGCTACTTGGTTAATAATTATTTTAATTTTTCAGTATTTTTTTTCACTCTCGCCCTCTCCCTTTGGGGAGAGGAATAAGGAGAGGGGCTTTTTTATATTTTTTTTGTACAAACGATTTGATTCTTGAATTTTAAATTTATGATCGAATATTTATTCCACCAACCGGTAGTATTTAAGCCTTGTTGATAGAAGGTTAACAGTTTTTTAAATTTCTCATCCATCACTGTTGTATCACCAAAAATTATTTTTTGATTACCAACCATAGGAACTAGTTCCATATCATTATCACTATTGACATAGATCTGCTGTACTTGTGCTTTCCAAAAGGGATCAGCAGTAATGTATTTTGCCATTGCATATAATTCATGCAACATTTTGGTCTTTTGTGTTACACTGTCTTTTAATGT
>JAHEYA010000380.1 GCA_023251855.1 Bacteroidota bacterium | reverse complement strand
TTTGATAGGTGATAGCTGAGATATATCCTGCAACACCTTGATGATTCTTGGTGGTGAGTCGGTTGAGTTTATCAACAGGTACATATTGAAACGCAATATTATGGTGTTTAAGTAAACCCATTAATTCACTTGTTAATTCACTTTTTAAACCGGACTGAACAAATAGTTTGTCGATTTCCTTCCCTGCCTTTATGGCTTCAATAATGGGTCTTAGCCCAAATATTAAACTGTCTTGTTCTTTTTTTTGCTCTTTGGTTTGCATGATAATATTGTTTTAAGTGTTAAATGTTTAAGTGTGAATGAAATGTATTTATCTTACGTAACACCTAACCTTCAACACTAAACCTAATTTTTGTTAATCCTGTAAATACGTTCTGCCTTGCCTCCATATATCCACGGCAGTGTACCACGATTGTTTGTAAACAATAGAACGCTCCAATGTATAATCATTATTTGTAAATGGATTATTTACTTTTGAAAAAGTATAAGAAAGCGAATTGATATTGTTTTCTTCGCCATAGATCCATGTTTCCTGATTGGCAGCTTTATTTATCACATTTGGCGCACCATATATCAAATAAACCATTCCTCTGTCGGATTTCCAACCTTCGAGATAGGACGTAAAATGCTGGTTTGCATCTTGCACCCGGTTGTAAAATTTACGGATGATATCTCTTGCTCTATCAGGATTTCCGGTACAATTGAGCCAAAATTTATCAATAGAAGCTTTTTTATTGGTGCTGGTAGTTAGCTCTTCATACTCTTGTTGTGAAGTAATAAAACGTAATGGAGCAACCAGTTCATCTGCTTTTTTTACTTCCGGAAAAGCATCTGAAAAATTAAACAGGGTAAGTCCTTCGCGTCTTGAAGTATCAATCTGAAAATGATAAAATCCTTTTTTCTTAGGAGTAAAATTTACACTACCCTCCGGTGTTAATTGAAGTGTGAACGAGCTATCCTGTTTGTATTGAAATGGGCGGGGATCAGTTATAGAGAAAGGTGGAGCGGCAAGCGGAAAATCGCGATTGTAGTAGCGTACAAATAAACTAACAGCCATTTTTGCTTTATAACTGATAGTAAGCTCTTCGGTTGAATTCACATAATTACGAAATAAAGGAGAGTCGTTTGCTTTTGATTTTACTAAAAAATTCTGACGGTTAAGATCGTTATCTTTTTCGATAGCGATAATGGTTGTAACATCACTATTTTTGTTCAAGTCAGCAACATTAACACGTAAAAAATAGGTATGGGCAGTACGTGCTTTTAGTTTTATTTTACCCAATAAAAATTTGTCGGCATTGTCGTTATTCAAGTCTACCAAGCGTACCGAGGCACTATCAACAATTTCTTTGGAATCATACGAAGGCATCAAACGGTAAGAAATTAACACGTTGGAATAAAAATTAATTCCATCCGGACGCATATACAAAAGCTCTTTGCTATTGATTTTAAAATTTAATTCTGATACAGAATCATTTATATGGAATACCACAAATTGAGGATGCATAGCATTCACATCACGCTTATAGGTTGCGTTTTGAGCGGAGGAGCTTGTTCTGCGGGGTGTTCCGCAAGAGGCGATAACCAACACAGCAATAAAATATAAAAATATTTTTTTTATCACGATTCTGTATCCTCCATTAATTGTGAAGGGGATTCATTCTCAATAAACTTAGATGATAATTGTTTGGTAGTTTTTGCACCTAATTTTTCAATGTCTTGTGCTCGTTTTACAAGATTCCCGGAACCCTTGTGAAGTTTGTTAATGGCGCTTTCATAAGCAGTTTTAGAGGTGTCGATGCTTTTGCCGATTTTGTCCAAATCATCAACAAAACCAACAAATTTATCATACAATGCACCACTTTGTTTTGCAATTTCAATTGCATTTTTTGTTTGTCGCTCCTGCTTCCAAACAGAAGCAATGGTGCGTAATGTAGCCAATAAGGTGGAAGGACTTACAATAACAATTTTTCTGTCCCAGGCAAAATTAAAAAGCTCCTGGTCGGCCTGAACGGCAATACTGAATGATGATTCGATAGGGATGAATAACAGTACAAAATCAGGGGTATTAAAATCAGCAGAGCTTTGATAATTTTTATCGCTCAACATTTTTATATGGTTGCGAACCGAAGATAAATGTTCTTTTATAAATGTGGCTCTATCCTCTTCAGTTGTTGAATTTACAAACGCTTCGTAGGCTACCAACGAAACTTTTGCATCCACAATAATATGTTTGTTATCGGGTAACATAATAACAGCGTCCGGCTGAATCCGTTTGCCTTCATCATTATTTGTACTGAATTGTAAGCGGTATTCATGATCTTTCACTAATCCGGAGCGCTCCAATACTTTTTCTAAAATTAGTTCGCCCCAATTGCCTTGTGTTTTATTTTCCCCTTTCAAGGCATTAGCAAGGTTATTGGCATCCTCACTTACCTGCTTATTCAGATCGATCAGGTTTTTAATTTCTGCTTTGAGTGTGATACGTTCATCCGATTCCGCTTTATAGGCTTTCTCCACTTTGTTTTCAAAATCTTTAATCTTTTCCTTGAGAGGATTTAAAATAATATCGAGGTTGGTTTTATTCTGGTCGGTAAATTTTTGTGTTTTTTCATCTAATATTTTATTGGCAATATTCTCGAATTCTATGGTATATTTTTTATTAATATTTTCAAGTTCAGATTTAAGTGTGGTATATTTTTCTTCTTGTGCTTTGAATGCTTCTCGGGCTTTGGCAATAGTTATATTAGAGTCGTTCAGATCTTTTCGAATCGAACTGATTTCGATTCCCAACTTTTCTTTTTCAGAAATAAAATCCGTTTTTAAATGCTGATTTTCTTTTTCGAAATTTGACAAATTGGTTTGCAGTACGGCTTTTTCTTTATCCAATTCAATGATTTTGGAATCCAATACAAACGTATTAGCTCCTGCACTTTGTTTTGATTTTAAAAACAAAAATGCAATTGCAAAACCCAATATTAAACCGATGAATAGAAATAAAAATTCCATTGAAAACTTATTTTTTAACGAATGGCTAATTTAAGGATTTATTTGTTTGGCAGGAGAATTTTATTGACGTACTGTGTATTACAGGAACGTAGATACTCTCCAATCTTAAAAACACTTTTATGAAGAAGGATATAAGCTCTGACAATATTTATTACATTTATCGAAATTTTTAAAATTATCGGAAAGAATAAAAAGAGTTCGCCTAAAAATATATGGTACAATAAATGTTAAGCCTCCGTCTCAAAAAATGAATAACCCCGAAGCAGAGCTTCGGGGTATCGTGTTACTCGAAAACAAAGCTTAATTGATTTTTATGAAACAATTTATAATTACTTTTTGGTTCTCCTTGATTCTGAATATATT
>JAHEYA010000379.1 GCA_023251855.1 Bacteroidota bacterium | reverse complement strand
TTGATTGGCAACAGTAGATGAATCAGTAAAACTACTTGGCTGATGTAAACAAGCGCTATCAGCGACAAATTTTGCATGAGGAAGTGTAATGGTAACAAGTACATCAGCAGTATCAATACAACCATTAATATCTGTTACCACTAAATTATAGGTTTTATCAACAGTGTCGGCAGCATTAAATGGATTATTTGTAGATAGAAGTGTACTGAAATCCTGAGTATACCATTTGTAGATAACTCCACCGGTTCCGGTAATCGCGACAGTCTGATATTTACATTTTGTAAAATCATTTCCTGCTGAAGCAATTGGAGGAGGCTCTACTACAAGGGTTTTAACTGTTGTTTGAAGTACACCTCCGCAAAGGAGTGATAATGTGATATGATAGGTGCCCGGTGTATCAAAAAAATAATAGGTTGTATCAGTGTGTGACAAAACAGGGGCAACAGGTTGATTAGTTATGGTATCAGTAATATCTATTGTTTGAGGTGAACAGCGAATTGTTTTGCTGTAGACATACATGGATTCGTTTTGGCAAATTTTGTTTGAACTCACAACAAATGAAGGTACACAGTTATAACAAATATTTGCAGTTGTACCGCTTGAAGCAACCACTTTTTTTTCAGCGCCTGAGTAGGCATATTGAAAATAAGTGCCGCTTGAAAGAGTTGGTGTGATAGGAACTGCAGTTATTGTAAGTGGTGTTATTGTGGGAGTAATAGGTTGTATGTAATTACATCCGGGCAAAAGCCCCATTGAATCTGTTTTAACAAAAAGAGCATCATAATCAGTAGTATAAGTTTCACCTGAAAATACAATTCCTTTATCATAATCTTCGTTTATTCCCCAACCTTTTGAGTAATTATTAAGTGTCATTACTTTCGACCAGACGGGAGTTAAATTTGAAGAAACTTTATTGATCAATGCATAAACATTTCCGGCATTATCATCTGTATAACCAATTTGAGCAATAGCTCCACTTGCAAGTTCTGTAATGCTTCGGGCTCTGTCATCATTACCATTATTATTGATCTTTGCAGTACTTACTACATTGCCATTACCATCGGCTCTAAGGATCACACAATCATAATTTGCCCCAGGCTTAGTAGATCCGGAAATTAAAAAGTCACCATTCTGTAAAATTTTACCTGACACATCCCAATCCAAACCATCAAACGGACCGATATCATATTCTTTACTCCATAAAATAGTTCCTGTTGGAGAAAAGCGCATGGCATAAAAATTATTAGTTGCTCCATTTCCGTATGCACCTAAAAGCAATATATCACCATTGTTAAATACTTCAACATAGTTTGCATAGGAATATAAACCTGCCAGAGAGGGGAAAGCAGTTTCCCACATCACGGTACCATTGATCTTGCTTAATTTTGCTATGTAAGGTTTTTTAGGTTCTGCATCCACGTAACCACAAACAATGTAACCATCAGGAGCTTCTGCAACACCTGTTCCATAAGCTTCTCCGGCAGGTTTACGGAAAATATTTATCCAATCTAAAGTTCCGGCATTAATATCAACCAAGGCTGCATATATACTAGATTGATCAAGAGCCGGATTCAAGCTAGGGTCGGCACGTTTCATTGTACCCGCAATAAGATATTTTCCGTTTGCGGTTTCTCTTACATATTTAGCACCTGAACTTCTAACTCGTGGTTGTGATACAATTTCGAATAACGTTCTGCTTGTAAGATTACCGCAAGAATCAATTTTTGTAACATAAAAGAAGCATAACACTTGTGCAGGAGGTACGAATTGTTTATCCTGGCCAACCATTACAAAGCCTCTATCTGAAGTAGGAGCAAGAGCCATTCCGAAATTAAGTGCATTTACCTGAGCGGTTTTTAAATAGGTTAATGGTTGGGAAAATGTAGAAAAGCAAAAACAATTTAATGCAGATACAACTAACAGCTTGCATGTTTTTTTAATAAAATCGTTTGCTTTTTTTTGTAGAAATACAATCATAAAATTTGATATTAATGGTTTGTATTTTCTTTTGTATAAACAAGCGCATCATCAATAACTATTGATTTTATTATATGTTTCGGGTACTCGGATTCTTTTACAAAAATTTTAATGATGCTATCTTTATTACACAAATCAATTGTGCCTGTTGAGAATGTAGCTGAATTATAATCGGAGGCAACAACCCAATTGTTAATTTGATTTTGGCGCTGAATCAGTGTACGTTTGATCTTCATGTTAAGATTAGGACACATGAACGCATTATTTTCTATTTCAATTTTTATGTTGTGCGCTGAATTGTCTTGCGAATACACATTGATAGAAACACAGAAACAAATAAAGGGTATTAATTTTTTCATGAGTTTATCAATTTAAGTTTATGCAACCTTTATTATAACAGGAATATAAATGTAATAAAAGGTTGCATTAGAATTAAATGTTTCATTTAGGCGCAATTTTTTCAAAAAATTAAATGTAATGTTATTTCAAAAGAGTAACAGTTCCTATGTAGCTGTGCGGTTTATTGTACACATCGGTGAGTTCAACTTTCCAAACATAAACATCTTGTTGAGCCTTATTGCTTCCGCCATTTGCTTTACCATCCCATTTATCATACAAATCTTTTCCATGGAAAATCATATTTCCCCAACGATCGAAAACCCAAAGATCAAATTTGTTGATACCTAAACCGGAGCCGAAAAAATAATCATTGGTTCCATCAAAATTCGGAGAAAAGAAATTTGGGATGTAAAAGGTAAATGCAGGGCCGATAAAAATCTGATGTGAAACAGTATCATAACAACCATCGGCATTGTGAACGATCAATGTGATTACATAACTACCTGTATCCTGATCGGAATACTCGTGAACAGGGCTTGATGTGCTGGGTGCTAATGAGGTACTATCACCAAAGTTCCAATGCCAATAATTTACATCCGATGATGATTGATTTATAAAAGTAACATTCGGATCAACTACAGTTATAAATATTGGTGTATGTGTAAATTCAGCAATTGGGTTTGCAAAAATATGAATAAATTGAATTTTTGTTAAAGAAGAAACACAGCCATGACTGGAAATTGCAATTGCTTTAATATCAAAAAAACCAGTTTCAGAAAAACAATGTGTTGGGTTTTTTAGTGCAGAACCGGCACTTCCATCGCCAAAATCCCAATTCCATGAAGCAATAGTATCAGGTGGGGCAATAGTAGTCAGATTTGTAAAATTTGTACAATGTACAGCACACCCAGCGGCACTATCCGCAGTAAAATCCACAACAGGACTTGGATAAAAATCAAATGTAACCATTGAAGATGAAAAGGTACATGGTCCAATAGGATCATCGGTTGTTAAAGTTAATATAACTGAACCAGAAGTATATTCAGCCTGACTAGGAG
>JAHEYA010000378.1 GCA_023251855.1 Bacteroidota bacterium | reverse complement strand
CATCCATTTAAAAATAACGTTAATAGACTTGCGACACTTCTTTCAGCAATTACAGGAGAAAACCACACAACAATTAGTTCTACGCTCAATGTCATAATTAATAATCCTGAAAGCTCTAAAAATCCATATAATGCAAAAAAAATGGATTCAGTAAATAAGGTACTTGCCGAACTTAAGAAGATTGGATTCGACCCAATTAAACGTATTTAATGCAATTTAGGTTTTACCTAAAAATTACCTAAGTTTTCTTTGCGCTTATTAATTAAAAAAATAAGTACAATGAAAAATCCTATTCCAAATTCTACTATTCTTCATAACGTATCGTATGAAGAATATTTATCCGGTCAAGAGCAGCTACAAGAACAATTAAAAGAGTTGAAACAAAACTTTCAACCAAAGGAGCCTGAAGAGTATTTAACGCGTGATCAGGTGAAACAAATGCTTAAATGTGATATTTCAACAGTTCATAATTGGACACGCAAGGGGAAACTAAAAGCTTATGGCATTGGGAATCGTGTTTATTACAAACTGACTGAAGTTTTAGCTGCAATAAAACCGCTTAATGAAAAGAAAGGAGCTAACAATGAATAATTCCATCGTAGCTCCTAGTAATTCTTCAAACTCGCAAAGTAAAGATACGAATATAACAAGGCTTAATCCGCAATTTGATGACAGTATTTTTGATCCCGAAAAAATCATTAATCACATTAAACAATTGGTAAAGAAAAATGAACCAATTTTACACACTGAAATATTAAACCAATTGATTGAACAGTTTGAACCGTTAGATTTTGAAATGTTGGCATTCCCTGAAGTTGAAGAATTTAGAAAACAATTAGAAAACCTCAATCCTGAAAATGAACAAGCAAAGGATATAAGAAAACGACTTGATAAAATTAAAGTCAATGCGAAGCATTATCGGATATTATCAATAAAGAATGTTTCCAAAACAGCTTTAAAGAATCGTTGGGGCTTATGTAAAAACAACGATTTTATTTACCTGTATAATGGAACCTATTGGGCTGAAATAGATAAAGAGGTATTCCAAAAATTCTTGGGTGAAGCAGCGGAAAAAATGGGTGTTCGTTGGGATAATGCACAGGATTATCTATTTAGGGAACAGTTGTTTAAACAATTCCTCGCAACGGAATATATAAATACCCCCCAAGTCAAAAATAATATAGTACTGATCAATTTAAAAAATGGCACATTTGAAATAAGCCCACTGGGAACAAAATTAAGACCATTTAACTGTTCAGATTTCATTACCTATCAATTGCCATTTGACTACAACCCTCAGGCAAGTGCACCTTTATTTGAAGAATATTTAAATAAAGTGTTGCCTGATAAGGAAAGTCAAAGGATTTTGGCTGAATATCTAGGTTACGTATTTATTAAGCATAGCAGTAATACATTAAAAGAAGAAAAAGCCCTAATACTTTACGGAGCCGGAGCAAACGGTAAGTCTGTTTTGTTTGATATTGTAACTGCACTTATGGGAAGGGAGAATGTAAGTAACTATACTTTGCAAAATCTTACAGAAGAAAAAGGGTTTTACCGTGCTAAAATTGCAAACAAATTATTGAATTATTGTAGTGATATAAGTACAAAATTAGAAGTTGCAATGTTCAAGCAATTGGTTTCAGGTGAACCCGTGGAAGCCTGTTTAAAATACGGTCAGCCTTTTACAATGAATGATTATTCAAAGTTTATTTTCAATTGTAATGAATTACCAAAAGATATCGAACACTCGAATGCTTATTATAGAAGGTTTTTAATCATTCCTTTTTGCGTAACAATACCGGAGCAGGATCAGGATAAGCAATTAAGCTATAAAATCATTGATAAAGAACTTTCAGGAGTTTTTAATTGGGTATTAGAAGGGCTTAACCGATTATTGGAACAAAAACGATTTTCTCATTGTGAAGCTGCAAAACAAGCTATTGAACAATATAAAACTGAAAGTAATAGTATTAAACTGTTTCTAGACGAAAGTGGCTACAAAAACAACTCAACCGATTACCAATTAATCAAAGATTTATATCCGGAATATAGGAACTATTGTATTGCGGATGGCATGATAGCATTTAAGAAAATCAATTTTTCCAAGCAACTCCAGGCATTAGGAGTATCCCTTGGCAGGGAGTCAGGTACTGGACAAAAGATAGCCTATTTAAAAAAAGATAACTCATCATTTTAAAAGAAAAAATGTTTTCTGATTCCTTCACACAATTCACACAATTCACAGAAAAAGGAAAATTAAATTTCTGCTTTGTGAAAAATGTGAAAAGTGTGAACATCTGATACAAAAGTATATTTCACCAATGACAAATGAACACCGATACATATTAGAGATGGGCAGTAAAAAGCACTATTGCCCTAACTGTGGTAAAAAAGCCTTTGTTCGATACATTGATATTAATACAGGTAACTACTTACCGGAACTATATGGCCGTTGCGACCGTGAAATAAATTGTAGCTGCCATTTTAATCCCTATACAGATGGATACGCAAAAATGATACGGGATCAGGAACGGGGCAAGTATTCAGGTAATTGGAAACCACAAAGACCTGCACCCATGCCAAAACCAGCCGCAAAATCCGAAACTGTATTTATTCCAAAGGATGTATTCAAACAAACATTAATATGCGAAGGCTATGAACAAAACATATTCATTCAAAATCTTTTAAACAATGTTGCATTTCCTTTTGAAACTAAAGATGTGGACCGGATAATTTCTCAATATTGTTTAGGTACAGTTTGCGATGGATACAGAGCCGGATCAATTACATTTCCTTTTATTGATAAGATTGACAACGTCCGTACTATTCAGGTAAAACAATTTGACCAAGAAAACCGCACTATAGGAACGGATTTTTTACACTCAATTATTGAAAAGCAGCACCAAAATAAAAATGAAGAGCTGCCTGGTTGGTTGAAAGAATACAATACAAACGATTCAAAAGTTTCCTGTTTATTTGGCGAACACCTTTTGAATAAATACTTATTCAATCCTGTTGCGCTAGTTGAAGCACCAAAGACGGCTATTTACGGAACATTGTATTTAGGATTCCCTGACAATACTGAAAATTTACTTTGGTTGGCCGTTTATAATCTTAGTAGTTTAAATTTCGAGAAATGCAAAGTATTAAAAGGAAGGGATGTTTATTTGTTTCCAGATCTATCAAGAAACGGTAACGCCTTTGAATTATGGAGCAAAAAAGCAAAAGAATTTTCAGACCGTATGCCTGGTACATGGTTTGAAATTTCAGACTTACTGGAAAAGCTTGCGCCAAATAAACTAAAAGAACAAGGTAATGATATTGCCGACATACTTATAAAAATGGATTGGCGAAAATTCAGAACTCAATCAGT
>JAHEYA010000377.1 GCA_023251855.1 Bacteroidota bacterium | reverse complement strand
AATATAAATGTGATGGATTTGGACTATTTGCAACGTTGCCATCACCAAAACTCCATGTCAGGGATTGTATGGTATCTGTTGGCAATATCGATGAGAGGTCAGTAAACTGAACAGTTGTAGCATCACATACATTTACATTGCTATACTGCGCAACCGGCAAGGGATGCACCACTACACTTTTTGTAATGGTGTCCTTACACCCACTGTTAGTGGTTACTATTAAGGATACGCTGTATGTGCCCGGGTTTGTATAGATATGACTTGGATTTTGAAGCGTGGAAAAAAGTGTCCCATCACCGAAATCCCATGCTCTGCTTGCAATAGTGCCTGTGGCAACTATAGATGAATCGTGAAAATTCATTGGTACATGCAAACAAACATTTGAAAAACCAAATTTAGCAATAGGCATAGGATACACTGTAATTGAGTCTTGCAGGGTATCCGCACAACTTAAGTTGGATGAATGTGTAATTAAAGTAACCTGGTAATGTCCCGGAACACCGTACAAATGCTGAGCATTCCAAACAGAGGTATTTAAAGGAGAGCCATCACCAAAATTCCACGACCATGTAGAAGTGCTACCCATAGTAGGATTGGTGGTGGTATTGGTAAATAAAGCAGAATTTGCCAAACAGGTATTGGAATATGTAAATGCTGAATTTGGCGCATCAAATGTAATCACCGGAACTGTTACCACATCTGAGCATCCATCCACAGTAGTAGTTACCAGAGTAGCATTATAAACTCCTGCAATGGAATAATAATGTGATGGATTTAATGTATTACTTGTTGAGCTACCATCGCCAAAAGCCCATAGATAGGTAGTAATAGAAGTAGAAGGGTCAACAGAAGAAGTATTGGTAAAATGCATTGTATCTCCTAAACATACATCCAGATGGTTGAAACCGGCTACCGGATTAAAATAAACTTGTACCGCTTTTGTAATGGAATCCATACATCCGAAAATAGAAACGACAATTAATTTTACATTGTAAATTCCTGAATTGGCGTAGGTGTAAGTGGGACTGGCAGTATTGCTTGTTGGGCTACCGTCTCCAAAATCCCATTTCCAGGTAGAAATTGTGCCAATACTTGAATCATTAAAAACAGTTGCCTGATTTTTACAAACAGGCAATGCACTGAATTTAGCTGATGGCAAACAATTTACAATTACTGCTTTGGTTATACTGTCCTTGCATCCAATAGTGGTTGCCACCACCAACTTTACATGAAAGCTATCACATATAGCATAGGAATGCGAAGTATTTTGTGTTGCAGCATTAGCACCATCATCCAGATTCCATGACCAGGATGTTATTGTTCCGCCATGTGGCACAGTAGAACTATCATTCAGCAGCGTTGCACTACCAAAACATACTGCGGGGGCACTAAAATTTGGGACAGGTTTTCCGTAAACGTGAATTATTTTAAATGTAGAATCTTTCTGAGCAATACAACCATTCCCATACTTGGTAACCAGTGAAACCGTGTATGTTCCGCTATCTGCATACATATGTTTTGCATTTTGAAGATAGGATGTTGTAGTATCACCAAAATACCATTTCCACAGAATAGGTACATCAGTTGCTGTTGCCACAAAACTTAAAGAATCGCCAAAACAAGCCGGTTGAGGGTTAACAGTAATTGTTTGCACCTGAAGGTTTAAAATTTTAGTCCCTGCCAAATAACCGTAGGATTCTATACTTCCAAAACCATATGCGATAGAATTAAAACAACTGTCAGCCAATAATGTATGGCTACCGGGACTTACTGTGCTCTGAGAATACGAATAAACAGGATTTGCCGGAATAGGAGTAAATGTTACAGGGGCACCATCTAAAAGGAAAGTCCCGATATCAGCTGTTTTCATAACAGCATTAATATATTCACCCGTGATATTTTGCTGGGGAGATGAGTAAAGCAATACACTGTTGATGGCTTGTTCAACCGGACTGAGAACTATCATAAAGGGATCTCCAGTATTACCATCACAATTTTGGGTACGGGCGTACTGAGCAAGCGTAATGGGTTTATCAGCAGTTATAAAGGCAGGAACGCTCAATAAAGTATCATGAAACTGGGTTTGATTTAAAGTAAATGAAACACCATTAATACTAACTGTTGTTCCATTAGAACCTGCCATTACCCGGAACATATCTCCATTACGGGTTTTTAAAGGAGCCGTAGCAAAATTTTTACCCCAGGTGTTTGGAGGATACATTTGTTCATATAAATTATCTCCACTGCCAGCACCTGAACAACCAAGGGAAGTCCAGGTAGAACCGGCAAATACGGCAAGCTTTTTACAACTATCAGTACTCATCTCATAGATTTTACTTCCAGTAAGATCCGAATGAGATTGCACCTGGTACACCTCTCCTTTCTGTAAAGTAACAATAAATGGAACATTAGCCGGTTTCCCGCCTAAAGTGGTTGCTTTGGGTGTTATTTCAACTTTTGTGCTGTCATCTGTGGCAACTACAAGGAACTCCGAATAATTGGAGGACGCCTGTGTAAAGGTCATTGCATAATATTCTTTCCCAAGAACTGTGGTAGGAATGAGCAATGTAGCATCAGAACGTGCACTCGCATATATATGGGCATAAACGGCCACACTATCATTGGCAACTATGTGGATTCCCCTTTGTTCAATACAATCTGAACATCCAACATACGAAGTGGATGAAGGAATCGGAACTATGGCAAATGTTCCGGCAGTAATTGTAAAAGGTGCTGACCAACCTTGAAGCGGAACGAAAACAGTGCCGGAAGTATTGACGGTGGAGGAAATATAAAGCTTAAAATTAGAACCTGCTCCGTCTACGTGCCCTTGATGACTTACCCAAAAATCTTTTCCAAGATTAGAAAAAACCTGAGACAGCGTTTTTTCAGGAACGCACATCAACAGCAGATAACAGAAGATACTTGTTATAAGTAATTTTTCTTTTTTCATTGATTTAACAGAACCGATTCAGGCTACTATTCTGATGCGAAAAAATTAAAAAGGTTGTATGTCAGCTCCCACCTCATCCGCCTTTAGAGCAAATTCTCAGAAGGAGAGTTATTTCAATTTTATACAAACATTTTTAGGTTCAGTAAAAAAGTGCAATGCTTCAAAACCACCTTCTCTACCAACTCCCGAGCTTTTTACTCCACCAAAAGGAGTTCGCAGATCACGTATTAACCAGCAGTTGATCCATACAATACCTGCATGTAATAGATTTGCAACGCGATGCGCACGTGTTAAATTTTCTGTCCAAACGATAGCTGCCAAACCGTAGGTAGTGCTGTTGGCTTGTTCCAGCACTTCTTCTTCTGTATCAAATGGAGCAAGTGTTACAACAGGTCCAAAAACTTCTTCCTGATTTGTTCTGCAAT
>JAHEYA010000061.1:5696-9615 GCA_023251855.1 Bacteroidota bacterium | reverse complement strand
TTTCATTGGGCTATATAACGCTCTATGCTGTTCTTTTAGGTAAAAATGGATGGGTGATGATTAAGAAACTTTCGATTATTTCTCTACCCTTTATCTTCCTTAGTTTTGTTTTTGGAAAAGATGCAACCAAATCGAATACATTTGTTTTTGAATCATTCTCTAATCTGCTACTTTTTTTTCGTGATTCTGCACCAATAATTTGTTATCACACAAATGAATTGCATTTCATGAAATATTTTCAATATTTAATTCTACTATTATTTCCCATTAGTTTTTTTTATTTTTATAAAAAAGGAGTAAAAACAATTTCATTTACCTCTCTAATTTTTTGTTTTTTATTGATTATCGCTTTTTTTATTGTTCCTACAAATAGTTTGTCTGTTAAATTTATAAATTATCGCCTTCTGTTTTGTGCTATATTGTTTTTCTGCGCATTCATTGAAACGTATATTCCGCGCTATTTTTTGACTTTAATAATTCCTGTTGTTATTTTCATTTTGCTAAAAAAGAAAGATTATCAAACACCGATTGTTGAAGCATATTCGAAAGCTGTAGAAAGTATTGTAAAAAACACTGAATTGCTACCAAAAGGAAAAGCTGTTGTTGCAATGAATTACTCTAAAAACTGGCTCGACTATAATATTTGTTTGTATCCGGCAGCCACACACAAGACTGTCATTCTTGATAACGAAGAAGCATCAACCTTCAACTCCGTTATTCGATGGAAAAAGGAAAAAGAACCGGGAAATAACATTGGTAATGCATTAAGTAGCAATCACCCAATTTTAAAATTTGACTACGAAAAAGATGCGAATGAAAAAATTGCTGGACTTTTTCGCTGGCAATACAACCCTTCTTATTCCGATTCCACTACAAAATCTTCGGATAGTTTAATTGCAATAAAATTTACGGAACATAAAAATATTGATGGCATATACGTTTATCTGAGAAAATAATTTTATTCCTTGAGGTTCTTTAAACATAAAATATTTTGTGTTAACGCATATGTTTTAATGATTAGGAGTAGTTTATTAAATGTGTAATTTTTATTTATCTAATCTGCCTCCAAATTTTATTTTTTCATTTCAAAAACCATATAAATATTCCATCCTAACCATTTTTCTCAAAATTTACCTGTTGATAATCAGTGTTTTATAATTTATTTAGTACTATGTGATACAAGGTACTGTTTTTTGTATACCTTTGTTGCGTTAATTAATTGTAGAACTAAAAAATAGATCAATAAAAAATGAATATTGAAAATACAAAAGCGCAAATGAAAAAAGGCGTTCTTGAGTTTTGCATTTTATCTGTTCTTTCAAACGGAGATCAATATCCGAATGAAATAATCAACAAAATGAAAGAAGCAAAACTTATTGTGGTAGAAGGAACACTTTATCCATTATTAATGCGCCTAAAAAATGATGGCTTATTAAGTTATCGTTGGGAAGAATCTACTTCAGGTCCACCACGAAAGTATTATAAATTAACTCCTTTAGGCAAAAAGGTATTAAAAGAATTAGGAACCACCTGGAATGAACTTGTTGATGCAGTAAATAAAACTACTCAGCAATAAAAAAATAACTAACAACCAACAACCAACAACTAATAACTAAACAAATGAACCGCACCGTAACAATGAATCTGAGTGGCATTATTTTCCATATCGAAGAAGATGCTTATGATAAACTCAACAATTACCTTTCTACAATAAAAGGGTATTTTAAAAATTCGGAAGGATGTGATGAAATCATGAGTGATATTGAATCACGTATTGCTGAAATGCTTCAGGGAAAAGTTAGTAACATCAAACAAGCTGTTTTGATGAGTGATGTAGAAAGCGTTATTGCTGTTATGGGCAAACCCGAAGATTTTGCAAGCGAAGGTATAAGTGCCTCAAATGAGCCCAAAAACAATGAGAATGAAAGCTGGAATTCAAACAGTGGCAATAAAAAAAGACGTGTGTTTCGTGACCCGGATGATAAAATAGTTGGTGGTGTTTGTTCGGGTATTGCAAACTATTTTGATTTTGATCCATTGTGGTTACGTGCCGCTTTCGCGATAAGTTTTTTCGTTTTCGGAACAGGTCTTTTGTTATACATTATCTTATTGATAATTATACCTAAAGCAAAAACTACTGCCGAGAAACTAGAAATGCGCGGAGAAAAAGTAGACATCAATAATATTAAAAAAGCTGTAAATGAAGAGTTTGAAGAATTTAAAACCAGAATGAAAGATTTTGGTAACGAAGTGAAATCGCCTGAAAATAAACAACGAATGAGATCCTCTGCCCAAAAAGTGGTTGATTTATTTGGTGATGTCTTTCATAATATCATTAGAGCTCTTGGTAAAATTGTTGCTTTTTTTCTTGTTTTTATTGGCATTGCTTTAATGGTAGGCTTATTGGCTACTCTCTTCGGACGAGGTACCATATCTATTTTTAATACACCGGGTTCTAACATTCATTTTTCATTGTATGAACTAAGCTCTGCAGTTCTTCCTACTGATTTGCCAATTCAATTTTTGGTTATCGGACTAATTCTTTTCTTGGGTATTCCTTTGTTATCAATGATATATGGAGGAATAAAATTTTTATTTCAGATTAAACAAAAAAACAGAATTGTAAAATATACTGCTAATATTTTATGGTTAACTGGTGTTGTATTGCTTGTGTATGTTGGTATTCAGTTGGGTAGTGATTTTGCAGAGGAAGCAACTACCAAACAAAATATTGAGATATCTCAACCACATGCAAGTACACTTTATCTGGATCTAAAACCGATGGCCGAAGATGACCTAGATGTAACCTATCATCATCACCGTAGGATTCGTTTAGGCGACTGGACAATGATTTCGAAGGATGAAAATAAATTTCGTTTGGGTTATCCGGTTTTAAATATAGTAGCGGGTACAACGGATAATTTTGAATTAATTGCCGTTAAATCTGCAAATGGATATAATAAAAAAGAAGCAACAGATCGCGCCAGAAACATTAATTATTCAATTGTACAAGTCGATTCCACAATAAAATTTAACAGTTATTTTGATATTGAAAGCGCTGATAAATTGAGGGCACAGGATTTAAAATTGGTGTTAAAAGTACCGGTAAATAAAGTGCTTTTTTTAAGTAAACGAATGGAAAAATTAATTTTTGATATTGACAATGTAAATGATGCTTTGGATAGTGACATGGTTAACCGCAAATGGGTAATGACCAAACAAGGTCTTGAATGTATTGATTGTAAAGGGCTGGAGAATGTGAGTAAACGTTAAGAGGGTGTTAAAAAATTATTTATCTTTGATCAATAATTTATAAAAAATCAAATGAAAACAAAAATCAACCTCCCATCGGTAGCGACAATTACTGCTTTTTTATTTTTATCCATTGGATGCAAATTCATAAATTGTGTTACTGGAATTGGACCAATTACCACAGAAGAGCGAAAAACAGAATCCTTTGAAAGCATTGAAACAATGGGGAGTTCAAATGTTCATATCAAAAGAGGTGATGTATTCAATATTCAAATAAAAGACCATAGCAACCTGCTAAAACATTTTAAAACAGAAGTAAAATCTGCTACCTTAAAACTTGGTTTTGACGAAGAGAAGTGCGTAAATAATTCCAAAATGGATATCACTATCACCATGCCATATTTGAAAAAGTTAGAATCATTAGGCTCCGGTGATGTTGAAATAACGGGGAAATTCGAAGGCTCTACATTAACAACAGAAATTTTAGGTTCGGGACAAATACTTGTAAAAGACAGTTGTGTTTATAAAGTGTTTAATGCAAGTATTACCGGAAGTGGCGACACCAAGGCAAAAGAAGGTAAATTTGAAAATGCTACAGTTGAAATACTTGGAAGCGGCTCAATGGTAATTGGTGAAACGGATCTGTTACATATTGAGATTTCGGGAA
>JAHEYA010000061.1:0-5686 GCA_023251855.1 Bacteroidota bacterium | reverse complement strand
TACAAAAACTTATTATACGGATACCTCTTTAAGTGCAATGCTTTCACTCTATTGTAGAGCATTGATTTAAACTCATCAATATTTTGTTTATTAACTGCTGAAATAAACAAACATTCGGAATGTAAATTATTAATCCATGTTTTTTTTAATTCATCAAGACTGATATTGTGCTTGGTTATTGGTGAAAGATCATCTTCATCTTTTTTATCAAAAGTAAAAGCATCGATTTTATTGAATACCAAAATTGTTGGTTTGTCGCCCGCACCAATATCGGTAAGGGTTTGGTTCACCACATTTATCTGGTCCTCGAATCCCGGATGAGAAATATCAACCACATGTAATAAAATATCTGCTTCACGTACTTCATCTAATGTTGATTTAAAAGATTCAACAAGGGTTGTTGGCAATTTGCGGATAAATCCAACCGTATCAGAAAGTAGAAAAGATAAATTTTCAATTACTACTTTACGAACAGTCGTATCAAGGGTTGCAAACAATTTATTTTCGGCAAATACATCACTTTTGCTCAACATATTCATAATGGTAGATTTACCAACATTGGTATAACCTACTAAAGCAACACGTATCAGATCTCCCCGATTTTTTCGTTGTGTTTCCATTTGCCTGTCAATGGTTTTAAGCCGCTCCTTCAGCAATGCAATGCGGTCACGGACAATTCTTCTGTCGGTTTCAATCTCTGTTTCACCTGCTCCTTTCATACCAATACCTCCTTTTATCCGATCCAAATGTTCCCACATTTTTGTGAGGCGTGGTAACAAATAAACGGATTGGGCAAGTTCCACCTGTGTTTTGGCGTGTGCTGTACGTGCACGTGAAGCAAAAATATCGAGGATAAGGCGGGTACGGTCAACAACTTTTACCTTCACTTCTTTTACATCATTCACCTCTTTCTCTAGGTTTCGTTGCTGAGCAGGTGAAAGTTCATCATCAAAAATTATGATATCTACTTTGTTGTCTTTCACGAAAGTCCTGATATCATTAAGTTTACCGGAACCAATAAATGTTCTCGGATCAGGATGTTCGAGGCGCTGAGTATATCGTTTTAAAACTTTTGCTCCGGCAGTATCCGTCAAAAATGCAAGCTCATCAAGGTACTCCGACATCCGCTCCTCATCCTGACTCCTGGTGATGAGTCCAACCAATATGGCTGTTTCTTGTTTTTTGGAGGTATCGTACATTTTAATTTCAAGTTTCATATAACGTATTAAGGGCGCGTCTAAAAATTATTTTTTTTACCGCTAAGACCGCTAAGAATAAAAAACGCAAAAAACGCTAAGGCACTATAATAAACACTTTGCGAACTTTGCGAATTCTTTGTGAACTTTGCGGTTTTATTTTTTTTCTAATTTTTGGAACTGCCTTTAAGTTTTAATGTTTCATTGGCCAAAAGAGTATAGAACTTGAAACCTAAAACTTGAAATTTTTTATTTTTTCAATGTTTCGGTAAAATCCGCAATAGCTTTAATTTGAGCTTTATTCAGAGTATTGCCAAATGATGCCATTGCATTTTTGCCGTTTTTGATAATTTCTATTTTTGCGTTTATATCCATTGCAGAAGCTGATAAATCAGGTGCTCCCATCAATCCTAGTTTACCATCATCACCATGACATTTTACACAATTGGTAGTATATAATTCAAATCCGTTTAAAACGGTTGCGGGTTGTGCTGTTGCAGATTTTTGTTTTTTGCTCATTTCAGCCAGTCCG
Source organism: Bacteroidota bacterium (assembly GCA_023251855.1). Lineage (GTDB taxonomy): Bacteria > Bacteroidota > Bacteroidia > 2-12-FULL-35-15 > 2-12-FULL-35-15 > 2-12-FULL-35-15. Next base: position 3,958 of record JAHEYA010000061.1, on the reverse strand, counting down.
TAAGCTCCTACAATTAATACAAATGAAACCAATGCTAAAATTTTATTTCCTTTTTTGAACCCTATAATAGCTAATGGAATAGATGCAAACACAATAATAATTTTAATTATCATCATCGTTTTTATTTCAGGTAGCTGTGTAAGCATATAAATTCCTGAGAGTAAAAATAAAGTGCTAATGATCATTTCAGGCACTTTAACCATTTTTGTAAATTTGGCCAAACCTTCATTCTTATTGGTTAAAAGCAGTATTGTTTTAACAAGGTAGATCAGTAAAAATAAGTTTACAGATATTAAATGGGTGTAAAATATTCCTTTGTACATTTTTTTAATTTTTAGTCCGCTCAAAAATAATAAAAATATGATGAATCAGCATATTGCTTAAATTCTTAGTTCAACTATTCTCAATTCATTTAAAATACTATTTTTGTTTTCGCTTATTAAATTTGACTTTCAGCTTCTCTTTGAGAAAGGAGAAAAACTTTTGGGGCAATGTTGTTATTTAACGGATTTGATTCCAACCATCCCACTTTCTCGACTCCGCTTGAAATGACTTCGCACATGGTCAGTTCGAGCGGAGTCGAGAACATTGTGCGTAGGAGTCCAAAAGAAAATTTCCTTAAATAATAACATTAGGGGGAGAAGAAAAAGCTAATTGATAATTCTCTATCTATACGATACGATTTAACATACTATATGAAAAAACTTTTTTTAATTCTTTTCGCATTGGCTTCTGGTGCATATTCTATCGCCCAGGAAACATTTCCTGTTAATGGTGTTTCAGATAAAAATCATATCGTTTATGCATTTACAAACGCTAAAATAATTGTGGATCCTGAGACAGTTATTGAAAAGGGAACATTATTAATTAAGAATGGTTTGATTTCTTCTGTTGGAGAAAAAGTAAATATTCCACAAGGTGCTGTAGTGTATGATTTGAAAGGCAAATCAATATATCCGGCATTGATTGATGCATATACGAGTTATGGTATTGCTGATCCAAAGGTGCTGCCGAAAGGGCCTTTACCACAAATCGAAAGTAATACCAAAGGTGCCTATGGCTGGAATCAGGCTATTAAGGCTGAAATGGAGGCGTCTAAACTATTTATTGCTAACGGCACTTCTGCTGATGAGATGCGAAAAATGGGATTTGCAACAGTGCTTACAGCCCAGAAGGACGGGATTGTTCGTGGTTCTGCTGCCCTTGTTTCATTGGCAGATGGGAAAGAAAACGAATTAATAATTAATTCCAAAACAGCTGCCATATATTCTTTTGATAAAGGAACCTCTACTCAGGATTACCCATCCTCATTAATGGGTGCCATTGCTTTATTACGTCAGACTTATTTAGATGCCGATTGGTATAAAAATCAATCTTCCACATTAAAAGGAAGCGGTATGGGAGCAGAGGTAAATATTTCATTAGACGCATTTAATAATTTACAAACTCTTCCTCAGATATTTGAAACTACTGATAAATTCAGTGTTTTACGTGCTGATAAAATTGCAGATGAATTTAAAGTGAACTATATTATTAAAGGTTCCGGAAATGAATACCAACGTTTGGAAGAAATAAAAAAAACAAATTGTAAATTTATTATCCCGCTTAATTTCCCCGGTGTATTGGATGTTGAAGATGCCTATGATGCAAATAATATTTCACTAACAGAGCTAAAACATTGGGAGATGGCTCCTCTTAATCCGGTTGCATTAGAAAAACAGTTTATACCTTTTGCAATTACAACTGCTGATTTGAAAGACAAAAAAGATTTTTGGAAAAACCTTCGAAAAGCTATTACCTACGGCTTATCCGAAAAACAAGCTTTAAGATCTCTTACTCAAACTCCTGCTGAATTATTGAATGTTGCTGATAAAGTAGGAAAACTAAAAAGCGGGATGATCGCTAATTTTATTATTACTTCCGGGAATTTGTTTGATGAAAAAACACTCATTTACGAAAACTGGATCCAGGGACATCCTTATAAAATAAATGATTACAACTCAATTGATGTAAGAGGTAATTATGATCTTGTGATTGATAAAAAAAGTGTTCAACTACTAAAGATTGATGGTGATCCGGATAAATTAAAAGGAACTATTTTGGTTGATACAACTAAAACACCAGTAAATATAGTTGTTTCCGGACATGCCGTTTCCTTTACATATATTCCAAAAGACAGTAAAGCAACCATTCGTTTAAGCGGAATAATTTATACTGAGCCATTGAAAATGTCTGGAAAAGGTCAAACTCCTGATGGTGAATGGGTGGATTGGAGCGCCTCTTACAAATCAGCATACACAGCTGAAATAAAAAAAGATTCTGCAAAAAAAGAAGTACCAAAAGCTGAACAACTGATCTTCCCTTTTTGTGCTTATGGTAAACAAAAAGAAGGTCTTGATGGCTTTGATAAAATTATTAGCGACTTTAAAAATCGGAATGCAATGATTTTAATAAAACATGTTACCATCTGGACGAATGAATCTGAAGGTGTTTTAAAAGATCAGGATGTACTTATTGCAAACGGCCGTATTGAGCGTGTTGGCGGTAATATGATAACCGACAAACTTGAATTCGCAAAAATAATTGATGGAACCGGAAAACATCTTACAGCCGGAATTATTGATGAACACTCACATATTGCTATTGCAAATGGTGTTAATGAAGGTGCACAAGTTTCAAGTTCTGAAGTAAGAATTGGTGATGTAATAAATCCGGATGATATTAATATTTACCGGCAATTAGCCGGTGGCGTTACTTCTGCACAATTACTTCATGGTTCAGCAAATCCAATTGGCGGCCAATCAGCAATTATTAAATTACGTTGGGGCAAATCACCTGAAGAAATGAAATTCGAAAAAGCAGATGGTTTTATAAAATTTGCATTAGGCGAAAATGTAAAACAAAGTAACTGGGGGGAGTTAAATGTTCTTCGTTTTCCGCAATCACGCATGGGTGTTGAACAAGTGTATTATGATTATTTTAATCGTGCAAAAGAATATGATGCAAAACAAAAAGCATTTGCTTTGATTACAGATAAAACAAAAGCCAATGCTTCCGGCTTTCGCAAAGACTTAGAATTAGAAGCATTGGCTGAAATATTGAATAAAAAACGTTTTATCACTTGTCACTCTTATGTACAATCAGAAGTTAATATGTTAATGCATGTGGCCGATTCAATGAAGTTTAAAGTAAATACATTCACTCATATTTTAGAAGGTTATAAAGTTGCTGATAAAATGAAAGCACATGGTGTAGGAGCTTCTACATTCAGCGATTGGTGGGCCTATAAAGTAGAAGTACAAGATGCAATTCCATACAATGCTTCTCTGTTAACTCAAATGGGAGTTATCACAGCCATAAATTCCGATGATGCAGAAATGGGACGGAGATTAAATCAGGAAGCTGCAAAGTCAGTTAAATACGGAGGAACAAGTGAAGAAGAAGCGTTGAAAATGGTAACACTTAATCCAGCAAAACTTTTACACATAGATAATAAAGTAGGCAGTATAAAGGTTGGAAAGGATGCTGATTTGGTGCTATGGTCTGATAATCCATTGTCGATTTATGCCAGAGTTGAAAAAACAATTATTGATGGTCAGATTTATTTTGATAAAGATGAAGATGCTAAACTCCGCATAGCGATTCAAAAGGACCGTGCACTTATAATACAGAAAATGATAGAAGAAAAAAAAGGAGGAGCAGCAGCACAAAAACCTGTTCTCAAAAAACAGAAGTTGGATAAGTGCGAAACCTTGGAATTGAATTATATGAATAATGATTAAGGCCCCCTGTTAGGGTTTCAGACCCTGACAGGGTTATTTATTAAACACATCACAAATGAAAAAAATATTTTTAATACTTACTGTTTTTACCATCATCACTGCAAATGCTCAAGTTAAAGGCATTCTGTTCATGAACGGTATTGCTCATCTTGGAACAGATAGCGTAATTCAAAATT
>JAHEYA010000376.1 GCA_023251855.1 Bacteroidota bacterium | reverse complement strand
AGGTATCACCTGCGGTTATTCATATTTAATCCCTTCGGGATTATTAAAATTTTTGAGTTATTCCTTAAATAATGACATTGCCCAAATGGGTCATCTCTTTATAGCACAACGATTTTCAACAAACATGGAAATTTTTATCAAGGAACAACTTTTACCTCTTCCGATTGTATTATTTCATAGGTGCTTGTATTGTATACAAAGGCTATCAAATGGCATTTTGAAACATCACAAACAGATCCTTTATAATTTGCCGGAATGGTATATGCAAAATGTTTTATCCTTTTTGTTCCCGCATTCATAGCACCTGCTGCAATCAGCTCACCCCACGCTCCTGATGGTGTAATCGCATCTCTTAAAATATGACGATGTACATAATCAGATTTATTTACTCCGATATAATCCTGCCAATCGATAATACTATCTTGTGTTAACAAAACTGTTAAATTATAAGTTCCACTCATAGTTGTTAAAAACGAATCGCGAACAGCAACACAGAGTTTTCTAGTAGAAGTAGTAAAATTAGTCATTATCTGAAGATCAAGTACAGCAGGCTCTCCAATAATAGTGGCTGCATATGTTTTCCAGTTTGGGTAAAATTTTAATTGAGTTTGATTTACGGCATCATAATCTTTTCTATTGAACATTCCCTGGGGTAAACCAAAATTACTTGCTCCAAATGTAACATCGTAAGTTGTACCAACAGTAGTTCTGTAATCAGCTAAAAATGCAGTTGGTGCAGAGCCATTATACCCTGGTGTTGGGGCTGCATACCCACCAACATGTAAACCTAAACCTATAATTTTTCCGGGGTAAATAGAATCAATTTCATGCAATACTTTTGCTGCTTTCGGGCAATTACCACAGGTATGCCCTGTAAAATCTTCTATCAATATTTTTTTTGAATGAACGGTAAGTACGGAAAATGTTGGTTCCGGACAGGATGCTGTATCAGCAACATTTGCATTTATAGCAGGATGTGGCTCATTAACATAATCACAGGAGGTAAAAATAAAACTTACTAAAGTTAGTAAAGTGAACAAAAATTTTTTCATCGGTAAAAAGAAAGTTTTATACCATTTCCCAATATGTTTTAGTCCACCGCTCCCCTCTCCCAAAAATTACTTCCGTTTCCCTTCTCCTTTGGAGAAGGTGCCCGAAGGGCGGATGAGGTCAGAGGGGTTGGGGGTGAGGTCCAAGAAAAGGACAAATTCATAATGAGTATTGGTTTTATTGGACACTGATTTTTTGAGAATTAATTTTTTCTCCTTCATAAATTTTAACAAAATAAACACCTTTCAAATAGCTGGAAAGGTCAATTTCATTGGATATTTGTATATTTAATTTTGAATCAGAATAAACCAATTCACCAAGCATGTTGTATATTTCAACCTTACTGATAATTCCGTTTACCGACTGAATACTAAATTTGCCGGCAGAAGGGTTTGGAACTAAATTAAAAATTGAAGCCTTTTTATTAGTTGATATACCGGTTGTTCCTGATTGAAACTCATACGCACCCATATCAATTCTTCCACCACTAACTCTTGTATTACCTGCAATATCAGTACTTGGGTATGTTCCGGCAAGGTCACCCATATCAATACAAGGAGAAAGAGCCTGCAATGACCAATCAGCCGTAATGCCATTAAAGCCGTTACCACTGCCACCTGAAGGCGAAACAAAAAAAGCATTTGTATCAATATTGTTTTGGTAAGTACCGGTATAAAAATTACCATTGAGCTCAAAAGCTGCACTACCACCTTCAACATCACAATAAGAAAAACTGGGGTCACTTGATTCATCATAAAGGAATACCTCTGCCCCACTTGTGGTTGCTGTATTACCACGAAAAATGCAATTACGGACAATTGCACCGGCTCCACCACCCCCACTTGATGTACAATACAAAGCCCCACCACTCACAGTTGCACTATTGTTTACTATTGTATTATTTGTAAGTAAGGGTGCTGACTCATAACACAAAACACCTGCTCCATGGTTTGCGGAATTATTAGAAATAACGTTATTGTAAATTGTATAATTACCATTAACACACCAAATACCACCTCCACCAAGGTAATAAGCCGAACCTGAAGTTACCGTATTATTGCTTATTAAATTATTACAAACAGTTACAGTATCTACTCCAGTATAACATTCTACTCCGGCTGCTGCTGAAGCTGCAGAATTATTTGAAATGGTGTTGTGATCAACAATTGCCTTACCATGGCATTGTACTCCTCCACCCGTATTCGAAGCCGTATTATGAGAAATGATATTGTTTTTTAATATTAATTGTCCACTAAAAAAAGAAGACCCAATGTTAATTCCTCCACCGGAGCTTGCTGTATTATATGAAACAGTATTTCCGGAAATGGTTAAGTTGCCCCAATTGGCAATACCATCTATATAAATTCCCCCTCCACCATCCGCAGTATTATTTGTAATCGTATTGTTGATAATTAGTGGCCTACCAGTTTGAACTTGAATACCACCTCCGTTGTTACCTCCTGAACAAAAGTTTTGAGAAATGGTATTATTCATAATTATTGGGTTACCGGAATAGACACAAACCCCTCCTCCTCCAACTCCTACATTTGATGTGTTATAAGAAATTTTATTATTCAAAATTAAGGGGTCGCTTAACTGAATATAAATCCCTCCCCCACTGCTAGTTGCAGAGCACTTAGTAATTTTAGAGTTGGAAACAACAACTTTAGAAACATTATCGAAATATAATCCCCCACCATTTTGATCCGGTGAAAGGCCACCACTGGCTTTACCATACTCTATTTTACAATAGGTAATTCTTGAAGTATCATTGGTAGATGCCGTATTATCAAAACGTATTCCTCTCCAGCCTGTGGTAGGATTAGAAGCAGTAAAAGTGATGGTATCAAGTATAGTACCTTGGGCTTTTAGTTTACCTAATATTAAAAATTTGTAGGCGCCTTGAAAACTCACGGTAACACCGGGTTGAATGGTAAGCGAATCGCCATTCACAATTTGAATACTACCCATTACATTGTATGGTGATCCGGCAAGGGTCCATATACCATTCACAATACCACCTGGAACTGTAGTTTGGGCGGTAGAGTAAAAAAAGTTAAAAGTTAAAATTGCTGTGAAAAGCGTAATTTTTTTCATTTGAAGGAGTTTAAACAAATATACAATTTTAAACAATTTGATAATTTGAAAATGTGCAAATTTGAAAATGAAACTAAAAGCCTTTTTTAATTTAAATTATACCTCGATTTTGTTTTCATCTGATATAAAAACGGATTTGCACTTGTGTAACGAATAAAAATTTCTGGTCCCCCTCTACCTGAACTAGCAGTTTTCAGTCTAGATACATTAACATCATAACTAAATCCAATCGC
>JAHEYA010000060.1 GCA_023251855.1 Bacteroidota bacterium | reverse complement strand
CTGGAAGAGCTTTTCAAAAAAGATCGCACTGATTTTGAAAGCAAATGGGAAGACATTAAAATTTTTGTTCAATACGGCATGTTATCAGATGAAAAATTTTACGAGAAAGCTCAAAAGTTTGCATTGCTGAAAAATTCAGCAGGTGTTTATTCAACGTTAGAAGAGTATGCTGAAAAAATAAAACCACTTCAAACAGATAAAGATAAACGAGTGATCTGTCTCTATACCACTAATGTGGATGAGCAGCACAGCTTTATTGAAACTGCTAAAGAAAGAGGATATGATGTATTAATTTTTGACAGTCCTATTGATGCTCACTATATCAATCACCTTGAATCAAAATTAAAAGATACTTCTTTTGTACGTGTAGATTCGGACACCATTGATAAATTAATTAAGAAGGAAGAAGCACAACCATCAAAGCTTTCGGAGGCTGAACAAAAACAATTACAACCAATTATTGAAGGACTTGTTGCAAAAGAAAAATTTAATGTGGTGTTTGAAAGTCTGAGCGAAAAAGATGCTCCAATGATTATCACCAAACCGGAATTTATGCGCAGAATGAAGGATATGAGTGCATTGGGAGGTGGTGCAATGAATTTTTATGGTTCTCTGCCGGATATGCATAACCTTGTTGTAAACTCCAATCATCCGCTTATTTCTAAAATATTAAAGGAGAAAAATGAAGAAAAACAAAAACAACTCGCAAAACAAACTGCTGATCTGGCAATGCTTTCACAAGGTTTATTAAAAGGTGAAGAACTTACCCGATTTGTTAAAAGAAGTGTTGAGTTAATTGACTAATTAGTGATATGTAAAATGTAAAATGGCAGATGTAAGATGGTTAAAAGCCAATCGCAAAGTTAAAACCTACATTTTCCATTTCACATCTTACATTTAACAAAACACTAGTATTCTTATATTTACAAAATCAATTTTAATTTAAAAATAAAAAAATGAAAAAATCAACAATAATTTTATTGGTAATTGCCGGTTTGTTTTTATTAATCGGTTTTAACGGTTGTGGTGTTTACAACAAAGTAGTAACAATGGATGAAGGTGTTACAGCTCAGTGGAAACAGGTAGAAGTAGCCTACCAGGCCCGTATGGATAAAACTAAAAATTTGTTTGAGATCGTGCAAAGTGCTGCGGATTTCGAAAAAGGTACTTTACAGGCAGTAATTGAAGCACGTAGCAAAGCAACAAGTATTCAATTGAAAGCAGATGATCTGACTCCTGAAAAATTGGCTGCGTTTGAAAAAGCTCAGGCTGCATTTGGTCAATCATTAGGAAGATTGATGGCTGTTGCTGAAAACTATCCTCAATTACAAAGTGTACAAGCTTTCCGCGATTTTCAAGCTCAATATGAAGGTATGGAAAACCGCATCTCTACTGAGCGTATGCGCTTTAATGAAGCAGCTCAGGCATTGAATACCTACATACGTAGATTCCCCACAAATATCTGGGCAGGTATGTTTGGTTTCCAAAAACGTGCTTATTTTGAGGCTCAGGAAGGTGCTGATACAGCTCCTGATATCAAAGGAATGAGAGAGAAAAAATAAAGTTAGATTTGAGATATGAGATTTGAGTATTGAGAATCTCATATCTCACATCTCAATACTCACATCTACCTAAAATGTCCGCTAAAAAATTCTTTACATCCGAACAACAAAAAGCTATTCAGCAAGCGATTGCTGATGCTGAACATAACACTTCCGGTGAGGTGCGTGTTCATATTGATGATCAATGTAAAGAGGAAGTACTCGATAAAGCTGCTCATACATTTCATAGATTAAAAATGAATAAAACTAAGTTACGTAATGGTGTTTTATTTTATTTAGCGGTGAGTGATAAAAAATTTGCCATACTAGGTGATAAAGGGATCAATGAAAAAGTGGAAGAAAATTTCTGGGATAATATAAAAGAGGAAATGCTTTCACATTTTAAAAACGAACAATTTACCGAAGGATTATCGAAAGGAATTAAAATGGCTGGTGAAAAATTAAAAACTCATTTTCCATTACAAAGCAATGATACCAATGAATTAAATGATGATATGAGTTTCGGAAAATGATTCACTCTTGGACAAGCTTAGAATGACTGGGCTTAAAAAATATAAGAAAAGAGAATATAGAGCGAAATAGCTTACAACCAATGTCATTTCGACCGCAGGAGAAATCCTTCCATAATAAAAAGATTCCTCACCCTTACAGGGATTCGGAATGACAGAAAGGTTTGAAATATCAACAGACATTAACAAAACTAATTCGATATAAACTCTAATGTTTAAAAATTATTTTCTTCTTTTAATAGTTACTTTATTTTCAATAATTGCCGTATCAGCAAAAACTGATAATATCCCTGAGCGTCCTAGTCCTCCTCGTTTGGTAAACAATATTTCTAAAGAATTTCCAAATTTTTTATCTCCACAGGAAGAATCGCAATTAGAAAATAAATTGCAGGATTTTGCAAATCAAACATCCAATCAAATAGTGATCGTTATTGTTGATGATCTTGGTGGAGATGAGGCATGGAACTATGCTACTGAACTAGGCCATAAATGGGGGGTAGGACAAGCCAAGTTCGATAATGGTGTGGTAATATTAATAAAACCAACCGGTGGTGAAGGACAACGAAATTTGTTTATTGCTGTAGGTTATGGACTTGAAGGTGCTATTCCTGATCTAACAACCAAACAGATTCGTGAAAATGAAATGGTTCCGTATTTTAAAACAGGGCAATTTTATACTGCTCTTGATAAAGCTACAGATGTATTGATGTCATTGGCTAAAGGGGAGTACAGTTCAGATGCTTATGGACAAAAACGAAAAGGTAAATTTCCTTCAGGAGTTATAATTCCTATACTATTAATTGTTCTGCTTATTATTTTCAGATCCAGTAAAGGTGGTGGTAGCAGTGGTGGATTGAGCATGGGCACCGGTTTTTTATTAGGTTCTATGATGGGTGGTGGTAGAGGTTTTGGTGGTGGTGGAGGTGGTTCTTCAGGAGGCTTTGGTGGCTTTGGTGGCGGTGGTTTTGGTGGTGGTGGCTCCGGTGGTAATTGGTAAAAAAAGTATCAGGTATCTGGTATCAAGTACAAAAACTTAAATCACATCCTCATACTTGATACCTGATACCTGATACCTGATACCTGATACCTGATACCTGATACCTGATACCTGATACCTGATACTTGATACCTGATACTTGATACCTGATACTTGATACTTAATACATCATACTATTTTTTCAACCATTTCTCAATTTCTCCCTGATCCAGATCAATATAATTAACATTGTGTTCTACAACACTGTTGTTTACCATATAAATTGCCGGCATATTCAATCCGGCCAGATAAACGAAGCTACGACCAAGTAAAATGCAATGTGGAATATCTTCAGTATGTGTATTTTCAAAAAACGGTTTTAAATTTTTATCCTCACCATTCAAAACAAAATAAAAAGAAATTTTGGGATCTCGTTCATGAATAATTCTGATCTTATTAGCTGCTATTCTGCAATGCGGACAAGTTAAACTCATAAATGCAATAATGTGTTTCGATTGAGAAAGAGTTTTAGGCGGTACATTTAGCTTAGCATTATTATATAAAGAATCCAGTTCAATTTTAAAATTTTCTTCCGGTTTATTAAGATAGGCTTCTGAATAATTTAGCTCAACGGTATTAAGAATAAAAGGCATTGCACAAGCCGAAGCAAAAAGCAGCGTGTTTAAAAATTTCCATTTTTTATTAAGTACCCAACCATCATAATAGTTATTGAGAACAAAAAATACCCCGAGCATAATGATGTTCTTTATCAATGCTTGTAGCGGTGTCATATGAATATAGGAGCCGAAACAGCCGCAATTGCCTTTGTTACCGGTAAATATCATCAACAAAATAAGATAAATCGAAAATAAAAGAAGAATGGAAATTCCAAGTTTATAAGCCAGCTTACGCAAACAAATATTAAAGAAAAGAAGAGCTCCAATAAAAAATTCTAGAGCAATCATCAGGCGTGCAACAAAAGGGGCAATCTGCCAATTGACAATTCCAATGTCTACAAAAGTATATTCAAAAGGTTCTATAGGATATAGTTTCGTATATCCAGAAAAAAGGAATACTGCTCCGAGTAAAGTACATAAAAGTCCGAACAGAATTTTTTTTAACATATTTATTTCGTTTTGAAAAATAAAAAAGCGTCCCGCATGAGTGCAGAACGCTTTTTTCATCTAAATAAATTAGATTAGTTCAAAGAACAAGTTTCAGTGAAAGTATAACCTCCACTAGTTCCTGTAGAGTTTAAACAATGTGCCATTGCATCTTGTTTTTTAGATGCAGTGTATGTTTTAACATCGGTACTTGTAGTTTGAAAGCCACTGATAGTATATGTAACTGTACAAGTACAAACATGATCCTTTTTGCAAGAAGCAAAAGAAAATGCAGAAATAACTGCGATAAATAAAAATACTTTTTTCATTTTTTTTACAATTTTAATTAATTAAAATAAATTTATTTTAAAGTGCAGGTTACTGTAGTTGTAGTGTTATTGTTAACTTCAGTATAACTCAAACACGCAGCTGATGCATTTCTGCTGGTAGATTGTGTGTAAGTCACTGTTGAAGTTCCTCCACCCGGTGATGAAACACAAGTACAAACACGGTCTTTTTTGCAAGAAGCAAAAGAAAATGCAGAAATAACTGCTACAAATAATATTACTTTTTTCATTTTTTTTATAATTTTTTTGGTTAATACGGATGCAAACTTAATACTAAAATTCAATTCTGCAAAACAATTATTTAAATTTAGAATATCCCTATTCGAATTTAGTACTTTTGCAGAATAAAATAGTGTTAGTATGGCAAAAATACAATTTGGTAAATGGCTTGGTGGTGGCTTAGGATGGGCATTAGGGGGCCCTTTGGGTGGTGTATTAGGTTTCGCATTGGGTTCTGCATTTGATGCTGCATCAGTAACTGTTAAAGGTGATGGAAAAACTTCTTATTCATCTGCAAATGTTGCACCTTCTGGTGATTTTACTGCAAGTCTACTCGTCCTTTCTGCTGCTGTTATGAAAAGTGATGGAAAAATACTGAAGAGTGAATTGGATTATGTAAAAAAATTTTTAGCTCATCAATTTGGTGAAGATCAGGCTCAACTTCAATTATTGATGTTAAAAGAGATTTTAAAACAAGATATTCCATTGCATGAGGTCTGTTTACAGGTGAAGCAGTATATGCCGCATGCACAGCGTTTGCAGATCGTTCATTATCTTTTTGGTATTTCAAAAGCGGATGGACATGTACATGAATCAGAATTGGAAACAATTCATACCATTGCTAATTATCTTAATGTCAGTTCAGCTGATTTTAATTCTCTAAAAGCAATGTATTTCAGGGATATTAATAGTGATTACAAAATCCTGGAAATAGAAACATCAGCATCTGAGGAAGAAGTAAAAAAAGCATATCGTAGAATGGCTGTAAAATTCCATCCTGATAAGGTTGCAGCACTCGGAGAAGAGGTTCAGAAGGCAGCTAAAGAAAAATTTCAGAAAGTACAGCAGGCATATGAGAATATTAAGAAACAAAGAGGATTTTCTTAAAATAATTTTCAAAATGTTATCTTTTTTTTTGAAAAAAAGTCTTCATTAGCTGTGCACACTCTTCTTTTAATACTCCTGATTTAACAACTGTTTTTGGATGAAGAAGTTTATTTTCTTTCAATAAATTAAATCCTCTTTTAGTATCGGTAGCGCCAAAAATTAATTTACCGAATTGTGCCCAGGCAATAGCTCCTGCACACATTACACAAGGTTCAAGTGTTACATAAAGGGTACATTCATTTAAATATTTGCCATTTAAAAAATTTGCCGCTGAAGTAATCGCTTGCATTTCGGCATGTGCTGTTACATCATTCAGGCGTTCTGTCATATTATGGGCCCTGGCAATAATTTTATTATTGCAAACTATTATAGCACCAACAGGTACTTCGTCAGCATCAAAAGCCTTTTGAGCTTCTTTTAAAGCTTCTCGCATAAAAAAATCATCTGAAAAAACTGATAATTCCATTGCGTGAAGGTAATAAAATGTTCATAAAATAATGGTCAATTTTAACTAAGCAATTGGGAAATTATTATATTTTTGTAAAACTTAAAATCTAAAATCCAAAAACATGAAAAAAATTACTTCCTCAGTTATTGTTATTTTACTGTTTTTAATTGGTAATTTAACTCTATTTGCTCAAACTGGCCCAGTTTTAAATGCAAGCCCCAGCCAAGGATGTGCACCTCTTGCGGTAACATTTACTATTACTGGTATGACAAATCCTCCGTACCGCGTTGAATGGCAATTTAATGATGGAAGTCCGGTGGTTTTCGATACGTTGCCACTTGCTACAACGCTTAATCATACTTTTTCGAATTATGGAAATTTTAATGTCAGTATTGCCTCTTTTAATAATGTAAATGCTTATATAGGAAATATTAATTGCAATCAAAATATTAATGTACAAGGGGTTAATATTTTTTGTCCTGATTCACTTTGTTTAAATGATGGTGCTAGTTTTTGTCCCAATGGAGGTGGATATAATTCAACTATTTGGAACTTTGGTGATGGTAGTCCTACATCAAATCAAAATTGTGCAAGCCATGCATATACTTCAGTAGGGACTAAAACAGTTACCCTTACCGTAAATTCAAACCAGTGCGGCAATCAAACTGCAACCAAACAGGTTTATGTTACTACAACTGCAGCTCCGCATCCTGGCGCTGGGGCTGATAATAACAACTCCTGCCCGGGTGGTGTAATTAATTTCAATACTGACCAATATGCTTCCTATAGTTGGAATTTTGGTGATGGAGGTACTTCAACAGTGCAACATCCTTCACATTCATATACAACCACTGGAACCAAAACCATTACATTAGGCGTGGTGAATAGTTGTGGAAAAACGGGGACAACACAAACAACTGTAAATATTTCTAACAATCCTCCATTTCCAAATTGGCCAAGTTTTCAATTGCAAAATGATCATTTAACTTGTCCTAATTCAAATGTTAATTTTAATGCTCCGGGAGGTTATAATAATTATAAATGGCATTTCGGAGACGGTTCACCGGTAGTAACAACAAATTCAAATTGGACTAACCATACCTATGGAAGTACACTTACAACTTACCATGATTCGGTTGTAATTACAAGCCCTTGTGGTAACGACACTACCTTGGTCTCTACAGTTCAGGTAACCAATAATGCCCCGTTTCCTAATTGGCAAGGCTTTACCTTGCAGAATCCTCCTGTAACCTGTCCTAATTCAAATGTTAATTTTAGCGCTCCAGGCGGTTTTGTTATGTACAAATGGCATTTTGGTGATGGCTCTCCCGTTGTAATCACTTCAAATAATTATTTTAATCATACTTATGGAAGCGCACTTACTACCTATCACGATACGGTAAAAATAACCAACAGTTGTGGCAATGATACTATGTTGATATCAATGGTCCATGTTACCAATAATGCACAATTCACTTCTGATCCCAACTTTACTTTACAAAATCCGCAATTAATATGTCCAAACTCGAATGTTAATTTTAATGCACCGGGAGGTTTTGTTAGTTATAAATGGCATTTCGGAGATGGTTCCCCTGTAATAACAACCTTTAATAATTGGGTTAATCATACCTATGGAAGCACTCTTACCACTTACAATGATTCTGTAACAATCAGAAACACATGTGGTAATGATTCTACCTTAGTTTCTTCTATTCAAGTAGTCAATAATGCCCCTTTCCCTAATAATCTCAATTTTAACTCGTCATCTCCTTCATGTCCGAATTCTTATGTGGGTTTTGAGGCACCGGGGGGGTATCCAAGTTACAAATGGAATTTTGGTGATAATTCACCGGTTGTAATAACAAATGATGGTCACAATAACCATTTTTATGGAACGGTGGGCACTTATAATGTTTCAGTTATTATAACCAGTGCCTGCGGAAACTCAACTACTCTAAATACTGTAGTTGTAATTTCAAGTACTTCTCCATTTCCAAGTCCAGGTCCTAATTTTCAATTAGGCGTACAAACTCCTGCATGTCCCAATGAATATGTTAATTTTAATGCACCGAGTGGGTATCCAAGCTATGTGTGGAGTTTTGGTGATGGTTCTCCGAACGTAACAACCACTAATAATTATACCAACCATATGTACGGAAGTACCGGAAACTACAATGCAAGTTTAACAATAACAAATGGTTGTGGTGCAACTACAACTTTGACTGCAACTGTTCAGATTAAAAACAATGCTCCATTTCCGAATTATAACGGTTTTAATTTAAACTCAAGTTCGCCTTCATGTCCTAACTCTAATGTGGGTTTTCAGGCTCCGGGTGGCTTTTCAATTTATAAATATCATTTTGGAGACGGCTCTCCTGATGTTACCACAAGCCAAAATGGTTATAATCATAACTATGGAAGTACCATAGGGAATGACACAGCTTGGGTGAAAATAACAAATGGCTGTGGCCATGATACCACTTTATATACTCTTGTGCAAATAATGAATAATGTTGGTTTTCCTAATCAAAATTGGTTTAAAGTTCAAGCCGGTCCGAGCCCTGCATGCCCAAATGATTTGGTGAATTTTGATGCACCTAATGGATACTCAAACTATAAATGGAAATTTGGAAATGGTGATAGTGTCATCAGCAGTCAAAACCATGCACAGCATGTGTATGCTACTGTTGGTACCTATACATACTCCGTGAAAATTACTAACTCATGTGGACATGATACTACGCTTTACGGGGCGGTGGCAGTAAGTACCTCCGGCTCATTTTATAGTGGTTTAACAATTGAAACAACTCCAAATAGTGGCTCATGCCCTGGTGACCTGGTTAGTTTTCATGTAAACCCGGGCAGTTTCCATTCCTATTCATGGGATTTCGGAGATGGTACCACTGTTACCACCAATGGTGGAGATATTCAACATTCCTTTGCAAACCTAGGTGCCTACAATGTTTCCTGTAAAGTAAAAAATGGTTGTGGTGATTCAACAATCATTTACTCTTTAGCACAAGTGATTAATAATAGCCCGATAAGTGGTGATCTGCAAGTAAAAGGTATTCAAAATCCTTCTTGTCCGAATGATACGGTGTTCTTTTTTATTGACCATGGTCAATCAACAACTACGTATTACTGGAACTATGGTGATGGTTCCCCTGCAGATACAACGATAGGAGTGGGTTCTCGCCACGTATATTCATCAGTAGGAAATAAAACAGTAACCGTTATTGCAAAAAATGCTTGTAATATGACCAAAACGGTAACAATGACACAGGTCATTTCTAATTCAATTGCACCAAGCCTGATAGGACAAGATGGATCAAGAACATTTGGATATCCCGGAGGAGAAAATAATAATGGAGGAGCCGCAGGTTGTTCAGGGGATGCAATTGTTTTTTACTTCATGGGTTCGGCAGCAAATAATGTTTGGAATTTTGGTGATGGTACTACAGGTACAGCCACAGAGCATATGATGATAAATGGCGACCATGGCGGTGCATTCCCTGTTACGATAATCAAACACGTTTTTGCAACCAATGGTACATTCACTGTTTC
>JAHEYA010000375.1 GCA_023251855.1 Bacteroidota bacterium | reverse complement strand
CCTCCGGTTAATACAACTGGTGCTGCATTTGAAGCAAGCGTGTCATATCCGGCAGCAGAATAAGTAACTACAGTACCTCCGATAGTGGCTGTAACAGGGGTGCGCGGGCTGATGCACGGGTTGCCCTGTACCTGCCAGTTATAGATATAATAATAATATCCTGATCCTGCAGATGAGCCAGTGATAGTAATTACACCATTAAGATTAAATGGATAACCACTGCCTGTGCTTGTATTGTTTCTCCAAAGGTTCATACCTGTTCCGCCAATACGGTAGGTTCCAGGTGTTAATGAAATACCAAGAGTTACTGTTCCTGCTCCATTAGGAAAAGTAACAGGAAGTGTTTGCAGCTGGTTACCTGAACCATCCCATAATACAAGGTTGCGTGAGCCTGCTGCTCCTGAGTTTACATCGGCTGATTGAAGTATGCAAGGCTGCAACACAGTAAATGTTAAATATTGAGTAGATGTATTATTGTGCATGCTGCCTCCTCCAAATGTTGTAGAGGTTGCTGGTCCTACATTGCCCGTTGTGCCTGGGTTTTGGCTTTCAACAAAATAAGTTGTTGTAGCATTCAATGAAGGTGTTGTGAAAGTAGCACCTGTACCAATGGAAGTTCCTCCACTGGGAAGGCTATACCAATAAAGGGTTCCTCCACCTGTTGCACTAAGTGTAGCAGTAGAAGGGGTTGTGCAGGTGGTTGCGCCAACAGTTGTTGGAGCCACTGTTGGATTTATTGTGAAAGTGCTTACTGATTGGTCGTTTCCGACATTACCATCAGTGCCATTGTTGGGGCTGGTTGTATAACAGGTAAGAGTATGGGTGCCTACAGTTGCTATCATAGTTGGCAATGTTACATTTGTTACTGAACCAGTGGAAAGAGAGCCTGTCCAGTTTTGTGTTTGAACAGGATTGTTGTCAATTTTATAATTGATAACACAAGCGGTAAGGGCAGTAGCACCAAAGTTTTTAATTTTAACAATTGGGCTGATACTATCAGTGCAGGATATTCCGGTAGGGGAATTAACAGCATCCACACCTGCATCAATTTGAATTTGATTCATCGGTTGAATGCCTATCACTGCTTGATTGTTAGAATTAAAAGCTTCGGAGCCCGGGTTTAATGCACCAATTGCAAAGTATCCATTATTTGAACCTCCCCAGCCCCAGTTCATATGAAAATTAGTGCTTGCATCATAACCGTCACAAACCCAGGTATGTCCTCCGGCATTTGGATCGGCACCAACATATTGAATTGGTCTGCCAATGTTCAAATCATTTTGTAATAAGGTTTTCCATTGTGCTGTTGTATAATTGCTTTTTTCCAAACCTTGAATAGTATTTGGGTCGTATTTAAAATAGGCTACATACGAATGTTGTGCACATATAGGATTATCTGCAGTGATTACCCAAGCGCCACTTCCGTTGGGGCTATAATCCATATTAACACTTACACCACAGTGGTAATTAATTGTTGCAACATCACTGTTTGAGGAAGAAATAGTGTTTGGCATATTGCTCCAATTGTAAGTTGCCGCACCATAGTTGCAAGACAGGGTTCCGTATTGTTGCGAAAATCCTCCGGATGTGCAATCACAATAAGAGCTAGAACTGGTGCCTTGTGCAGGATAGCTCCAAAACCTCATGATCTGTGCCATTGCAGTTGCAACACAACCGGTTACAGAGCCACCGGGGCATTGTGCATTATAATTAGGCGATTGATTCCATTTGGTAGTACACAAAGGAGTTACTGCCAATGTGCCGGGAGCAGGTGCAGGTAGTGCTTTCTGAATATCCAAATAATCGGTCCACTCTTGTGTAATTTGAGCATCAGCGGGGTAATTTTTTATTCTGATGTCATTGATCTCATCTCTGCGGTTGTTGAGCCAATTTAAAACAGTTGTTCCGCTTACAGGGATAACAAAATGCCCTTCTGTTGAATAGCCAATGATAGGGTGAGCAACATCTTCGGCTGTAACAATCACAAACCCGTTTTTTGAATTGATATCAAAAACATAATAAACCGGAAGTCCGCTATTAGCCGTTGCTGTATAAACCAAAGTTACAGGCGCCATAGCAGATTGTGTTGCGTAAGAATAGAATCGTTGAGCAACAAGTTGAGCATCGCTTGTAGGAACAACTGTTGCAAAAGCAAAGTTTGCTCCCAGAGCAAACACAGCGAGTATGTGGGTAATTTTTTTCATGAGATTAATTTTATTGATGCTTGCGAAGAAAAGAATTTTATTTGGCATTTCAAATATATTTTGGGGTTTTACACCTTGCTTCAAAGATAATTCAGAAAAAGGAGGCGGGGCAAACCATTTTTTTTGCAACTGTAGGAGTCTGAGCAACACAATAAAAAGTAAATACTGGAGAGTTTGTAACAACTCGCCCATCGAATAGAACGCAGATGACGCTGATTTTTATGATAAATATGATTTTTATTTTTGTTAATCATAAAATACAGATTTAAATGCCATTTGTTTAATCTGTGTTTATCATATTCATCAGCGTTATCAGCGTTCTATATTGTTGTTGATTGGCTGAGCTGTTGCGAGAGTTTTTGAAAAAAGAGGCTCTTAAAAAGATGTTTTATTTAATAAGAAACCGTTGAATAACAACATTGGAGAGTGTTTTCACCTTGGCTACATAAACACCTTGTGCAACACCATTCAGGTAAACAGGTATTTTATTATTTCCGGAAGCACAATGTACCTGTGGCACAAAAAGTATGGTTTGTCCCACAGCGTTCAATATCTCAATATCGACCAATTCATTTTTTATAAAATTCATATCGAGTGTTAATTTACCATCACTTGGGTTGGGATATACCGTCATTATTGGTGTTTGGTTTTCAAATGAATTTATTCCGGTAGTACATGGGCTTGGGTCAACATGTATAATCTGGGTGGCGGTATCAGTACACCCGCCACTATCGGTAAATGAATAGGTAATGGTATGATCACCAACACCGGCAACAGAAGGGTTAAATGAACCTGAGCTTACACCGTTACCTGAATAGGTGCCTCCAGGAGGGGTGCCTCCGCTTAATACCATTGGTGGCTCGTTTACACAGATAAATTTTGTTGCTGCAATGTAATTAACAGTTCCGCCAATGGTTGCAGTAACCGGTATTCGCGCACTGGCACAACCTGTTGTTTGAATAAGCCAATTGTACAGATAATAGTAATAAGTTGCTCCTGCTGATGAGCCTGTAATATTGATCACTCCGCTAAGTGTAAATGGATAAGCTCCTCCGGTATTGTTTCTCCAAAGGTTCATGCCTGTTCCTCCAATGCGGTAAGAGCCCGGTGAGAGCGGGATATTTAGTGCTACAGTTCCTGCTCCACTGGGGAACACAATGGGGTAAGTTTGTAGTTGGGTTCCAACA
>JAHEYA010000374.1 GCA_023251855.1 Bacteroidota bacterium | reverse complement strand
TGCATCTTCAACAGCAAAGCCTTTTACAGGCATTTCTATTCCTTCCGGTTCTTTTAATTTTGTTTTTTCACCTTTTGCATTTGTTAAAAAATCAGTAAGTGGATTGAAAGTCAGGTCACCGGCAAGAGCAAGTGCAGTAACTATTTCGGGAGATGCAACAAAGGCATGTGTATTCGGATTACCATCATTACGTTTTGCAAAATTTCGGTTGAAAGAAGTGATAATAGAATTTTTTAAATTGGGGTCGGCTGTATGTCTTGCCCATTGCCCGATACAAGGCCCACAAGCATTTGCAAGAACAACACCACCCATTTTTTCGAATGTATTTAAGTAACCATCACGTTCAACTGTATATCTTACTAATTCCGATCCTGGAGTGATCGTATATTCCGAAACAGTTTTAAAACCTGCATCAACAGCTTGTTTTGCAACAGAAGCTGCTCTGGTAATATCTTCATACGAAGAGTTGGTACACGAACCTATCAAACCAACGTCTAATTTAGAGGGCCATCCATTCTCCTTTACAGCAGCCGAAAATTTTGATATCGGCCAAGCCAAATCAGGCGTAAATGGTCCGTTAACATAAGGTTCTAATTCAGAAAGATTAATTTCAATTACTTCATCAAAATAAGTTGCCGGTGATTCATACACTTCTTTATCACCACGTAAATGTTCTGTAACTTTATCAGCAGCAGCTGCAATATCCGCTCTGCTGGTGCCTTTCAGATACTCAGCCATTTTTTGATCGTAACAGAAAAGAGAAGTAGTTGCTCCAATTTCTGCACCCATATTACAAATTGTTCCTTTGCCGGTACATGATAATGAATCAGCACCCGGACCGAAATATTCAAGAATAGCATTTGTTCCACCTTTAACAGTAAGGATTCCGGCAACTTTTAAAATTATGTCTTTTGAAGAAGTCCATCCACTTAACTTTCCTGTAAGTTTTACACCAATCAGTTTAGGAAATTTTAATTCCCATGGTAATCCTGCCATCACATCACATGCATCAGCACCACCTACACCAATAGCAATCATACCAAGACCTCCGGCATTTACTGTATGTGAATCCGTACCAATCATCAACCCACCCGGAAATGCATAGTTTTCTAAAATCACCTGATGGATAATACCTGCACCGGGCTTCCAGAAGCCGATTCCATATTTGTTAGAAACAGAAGCAAGAAAATCATATACTTCTTTATTTTTTGTAATAGCTGTATTTAAGTCTTGAGTAGCCCCTGTTTGTGCTTGTATCAAATGATCACAATGTACAGTAGAAGGTACTGCAACTTTTGGCCGACCAGCTTGCATAAACTGTAACAATGCCATTTGTGCCGTTGCATCCTGCATTCCAACACGGTCTGGATTAAAATCAACGTATGATTTTTGACGCTCAAAAGGCTTAGCAGGAAGGGTTTCTGCAAGATGAGCATAAAGAATTTTTTCAGTAAGTGTAAGTGGGCGACCAAGTAATTTACGTGCAGCATCCACTTTTGCAGGCAGTTTATCATAAACCGCTTTAATCATTTCAATATCAAATGCCATAGTTTTAATGTGTTAATTTGAAAATGTGTCAACCTGTCTGCCGACAGGCAGGTTTGAAAATTAATTTCGCTTGCCTCCAAATTTTGAGAACCAAAGGTATGATTTTAAAACTTATTTTGATAATTAAATGGGTTCATTTTTCGATTGACTCACCAACACATTTTTTAATCATTTTAGTTTGTTAGTTTTGTAGTTCACGTACAATGCAAAATATAGATATTTGTAAGATTGATTTCGTTATTGCATTATCAAATTATCAAATTGACACATCATCAAATCATTAAATGGCTTCATTCATTAGGGAAAACATTAGAATATCATTGGGTTCGATTCGATCTCAACTGTTGCGTACCACCCTAACTGTTTTAATTATTTCCATTGGGATTATGGCTTTGGTAGGCATTCTTACAGCTATTGATGCCATTAAATCCTCTATTAATAGCAATTTCACCAATATGGGTGCAAATACATTTACCATTCGGAATCGTGAAATGAGTATTCGTATTGGCGAAAATGGAAAAAAACCACGGAAATTCAGGAACATCACGTATGAGGAAGCAGTTACTTTTACTAAAGATTATTCATTTCCTGCAAAACCATCTGTTTCAACAATGGCATCTGGTGCAGGAACAATGAAGTATGGATCAAAAAAAACAAACCCAAATATTAGGGTATTTGGCGGAGATGAAAACTATATGGCCACATCTGGTTATGAATTGGAACGCGGGCGAAATTTTTCTACACAAGAAGCACTGTTTGGAAATCATGTAGTATTGTTGGGTAAAGATGTTGTAGAAGCCCTATTCACCAAACAAGAAGATCCATTAGATAAAGTGATAACCATTGGAAGTGGCAAATATAAAGTGATTGGGATATTAAAATCGAAAGGAAATAGCTCCGGATTTGGTGGCGATAAAGTAGGAATATTAACGCTGAATAATGTGCGTCAATACTTTTCAATGCCCAACATGACATTCACAATAAATGTGCTTACTTCAAGTTCGCAATTGATGGAAGCCGCTATTAATGAAGCAATAGGAACATTCAGAGTCATACGAAAAGTACGAATCGGGGAAGAAAATAATTTTGAAATTATAAAAAGCGATAACCTTGCAAATATGCTTATCGGACTTATTGGTAAAGCAACAACAGGTGCTACCATCATTGGAGTGATCACTCTTTTAGGCGCTGCTATTGGTTTAATGAATATTATGCTTGTTTCTGTTACCGAACGTACACGGGAAATTGGTATCCGGAAAGCAGTAGGAGCAACTAAAGAAGCCATTCGTGGACAATTTTTAGTGGAAGCAATTGTAATTTGTCAAATCGGTGGATTGCTTGGAATCCTTTTGGGGATGGCAATTGGTAATTTAATTTCTTTTCAGTTAGGTGTAGGTTTTATTGTGCCATGGGTATGGATCATCAGTGGAATTATTCTTTGTATGCTGGTTGGTTTATTTGCAGGGTTATATCCTGCTGTGAAAGCTTCTCAGCTTGATCCTATTGATGCATTGAGGTTTGAGTAATTCCCTTAAAAAAACAAAGCGCGAATTTCGCTCTCATTCTTTAATAATTTTTCTGTGAACCAATTTTCCACTTTTGTGAAGAGTCAAAAAATACAAACCATTCGTAAACATACTCACATCAATTTTAAAACTAGAACTATTTACATTCTTTGATATCACAAGCTTTCCTGAAATATCATTTATATCAAATGAATGTATTGCATAAAGTCTATTATATAATTACACAATAATTTGTATATTTGCCGTAAAAAAACTTATGGCAAAACCAGTATTACAAATAAAGGGTCACACAGCTGATAGCATCAAGGCTCTGATAAGAA
>JAHEYA010000373.1 GCA_023251855.1 Bacteroidota bacterium | reverse complement strand
ACTACAAAGGAGGCGATCCAAGTGATTATGACGTTATTATACTACCGGGCTGGATATTAAAAATGCAAATTTTGCAAATCCATATTATATGATCGATGGTGTGTTGATGGAATATAAAATTAAAAAATTCGGACTTGAAATGAAGTTTACCGCTAAATCAGTGGCAAAGCAAGAGATCGAGGATTCCGAATTTGAGCTTCCAAAAGATTACAAAAAAATAACGGAAGCTGAAATGACCGATCTATTCATAGATCTGCAGTAGTAAATTAAAGAGAGAGTTAGAGAAATAAAATTTATACCATATACCGCATCTTCAAATTATCAAATTTTAAAAGCACATTCACATGAAAAAAACAGTACTGGCCTTAAGCCTTATCATTTGTGGAGCTGTACATGGTTACGCTCAAAATAAATCAGCCTTTGAAGGTATTATTACTTATGCTATTTCCTTTGAAGGTTCCGGACTTCCTCCAGAAGCATTGGCAATGTTTAAAGGTTCCGAAACAGTTACCTATATTAAGGCCGAAAAATGCAGAGTGGATATGAATATGCCCATGCAAAGCTCTTCATACATTATGGATAAAAAAAATAAAAATACCGTTACCTTAATGGATATTATGGGAAAAAAATTCATGATTAAAATGACAGATGCAGATTTGAAAAAAGAAGAAGAAAGTACTCCTGAAACTACCATCAAATATACAAATGCAACCAAAGTAATTGCCGGTTACAACTGCAAAAGTGCGGATGTAACAGTTAAGTTAAAAGATGGAAAATCTAAAACTGTAAGTCTATTTTATACGGAAGATATACCCACTAATGATATAAAACCTGTGTACAAAGGTTTGAAAGGATTTCCATTAGAATATACCGTGAACCAAAAAGGTATGGAAATGAAATTTACTGCAAAAAGTATTTCAAAATCAACGGTTGCGGATAGCAAATTTGATATTCCTACAACAGGCTATACTGTTACTACTATGGAAGGATTGCAACAGGCAATGACAAAACAAATTGGTGGTAAATAATAGCTGATACTTAATAAAATTGTAAACAAATAATTAAATAGATAAATAAAATGAGCAAAGAAGTAAAAGAAGCAAAAGGCGCTAAAACAGCGAAAGACGGTAAAGAGATCAACAAAGAAAAGTTGAAAGCATTACAATTAACATTGGATAAATTAGAAAAAACCTATGGTAAAGGATCCATCATGAAAATGGGTGATAAAGCCATTGAAAATGTAGAAGTTATTCCTACCGGTTCATTATCATTGGATATTGCATTGGGTATTGGCGGTTTGCCCAAAGGAAGAGTGATTGAGATATATGGACCTGAATCATCCGGTAAAACAACATTAACATTACATGCGATTGCCGAAGTTCAAAAAGCAGGTGGTATTGCTGCTTTCATTGATGCGGAACATGCATTCGACCGTACTTATGCAGAAAAATTAGGTGTTGATACAGAAAATCTGCTGATCTCTCAACCGGATAATGGTGAGCAAGCATTAGAAATAACTGAAAATTTAATTCGTTCGGGAGCTATTGATATCATTGTAATTGACTCAGTTGCTGCTCTTACTCCAAAAAGTGAAATTGAAGGCGAAATGGGTGATTCAAAAATGGGTTTACATGCCCGTTTAATGTCACAAGCATTACGTAAATTAACCGGCACCATCAGCAAAACAGGCTGTTGCTGTATCTTCATCAATCAGTTACGTGAAAAAATTGGTGTGATGTTCGGTAACCCTGAAACTACAACAGGTGGTAATGCACTAAAATTTTATGCTTCTGTTCGTTTGGATATCCGTAGAATCGGACAAATAAAAGAAGGTGATGCAGTTGTTGGTAACCGTACTCGTGTTAAAGTTGTTAAAAATAAAGTTGCACCTCCTTTCCGTCAGGCAGAATTTGATATTATGTATGGTGAAGGAATCTCTAAAGTTGGCGAAATTGTTGACCTTGGAGTAGATAATAACATCATCAAAAAAAGTGGTTCATGGTTCAGTTATGGTGATACCAAATTAGGACAAGGACGCGATTCTGTTAAAGTTTTATTTAATGACAATCCTGATTTGATGGAAGAAATTGAATCAAAGATCAGAGAAGCATTAAGCTCCGGAGCTGAAGCTGCACTTGAGTTAGTAGGTGCTAAATAATTTGAAAATGAAAAAATAATTTGAAAATGTGAAAATGTGGTAATTTGAAAATGAAACAAAATAATAATTACCAAATTTTCAAATTTTCAAATTTTCAAATAATTCTATTTTTTTTATTAACTGTAAGTGCTGTTGCACTTGTATCTTGCAGTAATAATACTGTTGTTTCCGAAACAAAAAAAATAGATTCTATCCCTAAGAATGGTCTCGAAGAATTAAATCAATTAAATTCTAAACTCCTTCAACAACCTAATAATGCTGACCTGTACCACCAACGTGCAAAGTATTATTACACTTCAAAAGAATTTCAAAAAAGTTTTTCTGATATCACTCAGGCTCTTAAAATAGATAGCTCCAAAGCCGGTTTCTACCTGACATTATCTGACCTGTATTTTGTTACCAATCAAACCGGAAAAGCCAAAGAAGCATTAGAAAAATGTATAAAATTGGATGAGAAAAATCCCGATGCACTGCTCAAGCTGGCCGAACTGTATCTATATGTCCGTAAACATGAGCAATCAATGAAATATATAAATTTGGCATTGAAAATAAATCAATACAATGCCAAAGCATATTTTATGAAAGGCATGAACTATAAGGAGCTCAGGGATACAGCGAGAGCAATCTCAAGTATGCAAACCGCTGTTGAACAGGATCAGCAATACTACAATGCCTTTGTGCAGTTAGGCATATTATCAGCTGCAAAAAAAAGTTCACTGGCCATTCAATATTATAAAAATGCGCTTAAAATAGCTCCCGGAAGCATTGAAGCATGGTATAATTTAGGAAAATACTATCAGGATAATAATGACTTTAACAATGCTTTGGAAACCTATACCAACTTGCTACAGATCAATAAAGACAATAAAAATGCACACTATAATATTGGAGTGATTCAACTCACCAACTTTAAAAAATATGATATTGCTCTAATTCATTTTACAGAAGCTATACGTATTGAACCTAAATATGTACAAGCATATTATGGACGTGGAATTACCTATAAATCAAAAGGGGATACACGGCTTGCTTCCGAAGACTTTCAGGCATGTATAGCTATTAATCCAAATTTTGAACCTGCGCAAATTGCACTAAAAGAGTTAAATAAAAAGAAATGACATTAATGAATAACCCCGCAGCAGAGCTGCGGAGTATCGCATAACTAATTCTTAATGCTTACAAAATTGTGTTCGCAAAAGCGAACATTTTATCACCCCGAAGCAGAGCTTAGGGGTATTAAC
>JAHEYA010000059.1 GCA_023251855.1 Bacteroidota bacterium | reverse complement strand
TTTTAAATTTAACAAGTTTTTTATTAGCGCCTGTAAATGCAACATTATCGGTAGTTTCAGGCACAGTCTCTTCTTTTTTCTCAAATGTTGCACCACCATTCTGTAGAGAAATTCGTTTGCCATCTTTATAAGCAGCAATAAAAGCACCCGGATAACCATTCAACAACATATCGGCTTTATGCTTAGCAGCCGCATCCATATTGGTAAAGGAGCCGGTCATATATTTATAAATTCCATCATCTGTTTTAATCTCAATTAAATCTTTAACGTTTTTAAATACACTTTTTGAAAGTCGTTTTTTGTAAGCACCCAACTGAACCCTTAATACAATACCTGAAGTATTAAAATTACTACTAGGATTAGCATTATTAGTAGATGTAGAGGTATTGGTAGTATTTGTATTTTTAATAGTGTTAGAATTATTTACCGGGATATTCGCTGTTGAAATATCATTTGTTGATGCATTGTTTGCAGCTACTACAGGAATATTATTTTTTGTACTCGCAACTGTAACATAATTGTTTGAACTTGTTGGAGCGACCTCATTATGGTATTTACCATTTTGTTTAGAAACAACTTTCACATCGGGCAAACCGCCACTAATAAGTTGCTGTTTACGTTTTTCAGCATCCTGATAATTGTCAAATTTTCCTGCTGTATAAACAGTTGTAGAATCTTGAGTATTGGTGCTTGAGATATCACTAATGCTCAAAAATTTTGTCATCAAATTTGGAGGAAGTCCTTTTTTAAAAGTGCCCAACTCAACAGTATATTCTTTCTTACCAGGGCTTGCGGTCTCGTTGTCACGATTTTCAATTGTTGCAAAAGCACCAATATCATCATTGTAAAAATTAGCCTGATATGCTATAATAGAATCGTTCAGCGTAATTCCTCTTTTATTAACAAGAGCACCTTTCGCTGATTTTTTTTCATCATCCATATAATTTGGAACACCATCCTCATCATCATCCAACGGACAACCATTTGCATCAACAGCAACACCTTTAGGAGTTCCAGGGCAATTATCGGCAAAATCAATTACACCATCGCCATCAGCATCGTCAGCATCAATTGAAGTAAAATCAACACCTTCATAGTTTTCCTTATTTTTTAAAGCTTCCGCTCTCCTTTTACTCTTTGCTACTCCAAAGTTATAGCGTACTGCAACAGCTGTCATCATAAATTTATCGTTCCTCTTATTTCCTACTCTATCGCCTTTACTCTTAGCTGTTACTCCATCAATATAATCAGTAAATGTAAAATGCATTGTAGTACCCATTTTAAAATCAAAAAAATCATTTATTTTAATTATAGCTCCAATGCCCACCGGGATTGCGAAAGAGCGTTCAGGATATTTTCCAAAACCATCTAAATTTAACTCACGAATGTCGGATTCGTATTTAAAATCCCGTTTAAGCATAATGGCTGTTGAAGCATTAGCATCAGCTTCGTCTTTATTACGAATGGAACCATCGGCCCAATAAAAATATTTATTACCATTTCGGTCCTTTAAATCGGTTTTTGAGAGAAACTCAAATGATTCAATTCCAAGTGAAACATAGGGGCTTGCAAAGCGATTATCAGGAAGGAGATTATCAAAATTGTATTCTAAATTAACCCCACCAACACGTATTTGAGATTCAAAATTCAGATTGCGATTATAATTGAGACCGGCATTCCTTTCATCAGCACCCAATTTTCCAAATAGCACATAAAAGTTAAACAATAAGTAATCGCTTAATCGTTGTGAGAAACTGAGATCATAAGCCAAACGGCTTACTGTAGGGGTTTGAAAATTTTTAGTGTATAAATCCCCATAAAAAGAGAACATCCCTGTTCCTAGTCCTATAGTTGGGTTTACGAGAAGCTCTGTAGATGATTGTTCGTTAGTTGAATCAGGTACTAAATGCATCTCCACTTTACCAGAACCGGATGGAATAGTTGCCACATTATTGGAATCCGATTTTATATCGGTTTGTGCATAAAAAAAACAAGGGATCAATAGGAAAAATAAAATGCCCTTTACTTTATGAATCATAAGCACAAATGTAATAAACTACAACGAATTTAACAGTTACAAACAACTAATAAAAAAACGAATTTACGAAACTGTAGATACTTTGTTTCATAAATTCGTTATGCGTAAAGATTTCCTACCTAAAATTTGTGGTTGGAAGGTTACCTATACCACTTTTGGCTACTTACCATAAGCGCTTCCTGAACAGTAATACGTCTTCCTCTATTATAAGCCGTAACAAACGGAGCAATAACACCTTTGGGTTTAAAAGTTTCGCGGGCATCGCGAGCAGCTTTGTATTCATCATGTTCGCCAACTATATATTTATAGAAGCCACCACCATCATCCGGACGAACAGGCTCGTTAATCTTATACAGATTCGCAATATAACTTGTCGATCTTCTCTTCTTTTGTAAAGCAATAACCTGAACACTATAGTGGAGTTTTACATTTGAAGAAGGAAGGTTCGTTGCTGAATAAGATTGTGACGATGATTTTTTCTCTTTTACCTTTTTCACTTTAGGTTCTTTCACCTTTGGTTCTTTATTTCCATTTGCAACTGTATACGTTTTAGGTTCAGTTGTGGTGGTGGTGGTTTGCGTATTAGTAGGCTCGGTTGTAGTCTGAGTATTAGTCGGCTCAGTTGTTGTTGTAGCAACAGTACCTCCATCTTTGCTCATTGTTACAGTACTTGTAGGCAAAACAAATTTTTTGGTTTCATCGCTTTCTATGTAAGAAAATACACCATCAATTATTTGATCTTCTATAATGCCCGGAGCAACAGTTACTTTATACGATATTTTTATTTCCGGTGCAGGAGGCATGGATACCCAAATAAATCTTACTTTTTGATCTGCGAATGAAAATGATGCACCACCGGATTCTCCAGCCGAAGCAGTAAATCCTGTTGGCAATACTTCCATTAATTTTGCAAATCCGGTTAAATTGCCCTTGCTTATAGTAATTTCAGCAGTAAATTCTCCGGCTACACCAGTAGGCACTTTACGTGAACAATTTACATTACCTGGTTCCGCAGTTGTGGTAGTCATAGCAGTTGTGGTTTGAGTATTTGTTGGCTCTGTAGTTGTTGTATTTGTTGGCTCTGTAGTTGTTGTTTGAGTATTAGTTGGTTCAGTTGCAACCGCACCATCGCCTGCACTTATCGAAATGGTAGCAGGAGCAATTTCAGCAACTTGTTTAACATTGTCGACAACATAAGAAAGTTTACCTGCAATATTTTGGTCACCGCTGGCAGTTGGAGCAACTTTTACTTTATATGAAATTTTAAATTCTTTATCATTAGGCAAAGTCATCCAAATAAATTTTACAACCTGATTGTTAAATGAAAACGAAGCACCATTATTATTTTCTTCAACGGCTGTAAATCCTGCAGGAAGTTCCTCCTGAAGTTTTGCGAATCCACCAGATGTACCTTTATTCACTGTTATCTCCACAGTAAATTCACTTCCTGCTTTTCCTGATGAAGGAACTTTTTGTGTAACAGTAATTCCATCAGAAAACAAAAATTGATACATCAACAAAGCAAGAGTATTGAATAATAGAATTGCAAATTTTGACATAGAATCAGGTATTAGATATTATTTATTTTTTTGATCAAAGAAAAAAAATTATTTTATTGTTATTTTGAAACCCGCTTACAGCTGGGTATTTCGTAAAAACAGCACTTTGATTTTTACGCTCAAATTAACAGAATAAAAATTTATTTTAAATCAACTGAGCAAAACTATCGTATTTGATTCCGATTTTTAGAGGTGTTGTATTGTAATTGTAAACAGGTTGTTGTTAATAACCGTTTGTTTGTGGAGAGAAAAAATAAAAACACCTGATTTTATTTTGCCGGAACAGCTAATAAAATCAGGTGTTTTAAAAAAAATAATTTTATTGATTTAATTCAACATTAATTATTTTCAGTGTTTTTTATTGTTCGAAGAAGAAGTCAATTAAGTCGTTTAATTTTTCAACTGTGAAATCCGAATCGCCTTCAAAAAACGAATCGATAGCTTTGCCGATTTCTTCGGTGGAAATATAACCATCATTATTTTTATCAGCTGATTTTAAAGCAAATGGAATACTGCCTCCAGTTTTTGGTTTGTTACCACTACGTTGAGTGGCCTCTACTTGTTTTAAATATTTTAAACTTGGATTTTCATTAAACAATTTGCTTCGTTCAGTAGCCATTGCATTGTACTGAGTTTGTTTATCAGCAATCATTTTCTCAGTAAGTGTTACTCCTTTTTCATCAACAAACGAACCTTTTTTTGTCAATGGTTCTTTATCCAAATAATCAGCAACACCATCTTCATCACTATCCATAGGACAACCGGAAATATCTACCTGAGCGCCTTTAGGAGTTCCTGGACAACGATCCTCACCATCTTTTACACCATCTTCATCTGAATCTAAATTATCTATCGAGGAAAAATCAACAGTACTGTATACTGGATTACTGTCATCATAAGGTTTACCGAAATTATATTGTAGAGCTACTTTAGTGTATACATAACCATCATTTGTTCCGCTTTTAAGATTATCAATATAATCGGAAAAGCACATGTAATAAGCCACTCCGAGATTTACATACAGGTTATCAATTATTTTAAGATTTACACCAAGTCCAACTGGAAATGCTAATGTACTGTTAGTATATTTTGAGCTATCATTTAATTTTGTTTCATAGGTATAATCACGTTGAAGAATTTTAGTTGTATCGCCTTTATCTTTTATCAAACCATTATTTGAATAGAAATAACTTTTACCATTTTTATCTTTCAAATCGGAATACGATTCAAACTTGGTAAAACCTAAGCCTAAAAAGAGGTATGGAGCAAAAATACTGGTACGCTTAAACAGGAAATCATTATCAAGATGAAGCATAATATGCAAATCGGCCTGAATTATTTTTGATTCGAAATTCAAGTTTCTGGATGATCCTCTTTCACTATCGGCTAATTTCCCGTAAATGCCATTGAAAGCAAACCCAAAAACCCTACCAGCACGTTGTTCGAAAATTAAATTATAACCTCCCCTTATTTTGCTTAACGATGTTAAATTCAAACCATTCCCAATATCTCCATTAAATGAAAGTGCACCCACTCCAATTGCTAATGATGGAAGTTGCTTTCTTTTTTCAGGTTTAACTTCTTGTTTTCCATTTTGAGAGTTGATCATTCCAACTACAGTCAATAACAGTAAGATGGTTAGCGTAATTTTTTTTATCATCTTTTTTTATTTAATTCTGTTTAGATATTTATTTTTTCAAACACTTTTTTAACCTAATTAACGAATCTTATTAACTGAACAAAACTATTCTGTTTGGTTTAATTTTCATCAGATTTGTTTTGTAATTGCCAACACTGTATTGTTAATAAAAGAACATTGTCAAAAAAAATCAATTCCTATTAGTAATTATGACGCAAATCTACATATTTTTTTTAAAACCATTTAGATGAGCATTGAAAAAACAAAAGCCAAGGTTTAATGCGATATTTTATTGAGTAAAATGAGGTATTTAGAAGGGCTATTCCATTTGGAATGTTAGAAACAGAATCTAAATACTTTAGAACAAAACTTGAAGAAAAAAAATTTAGGATTAATACAAACTCTTGGACCAAATTGATTTCAAGAAAAGCAATAAAATTAAAGCTTAAAAATTAGGTTTTAATAAATATTTAGAATAAAATTCATTAATAATAGCAACCGTTTCATCAGCAGTATCCACTATTTTAAATAGTTCCAAATCTTTTTCACTGATATTATGTTCTTCCAAAAGCATTGTTTCTTTTACCCAATTCATTAATCCTTCCCAATATTTTTTACCCACCCAAATAATAGGGAACTGTGCTACCTTATTGGTTTGTATCAATGTTATTGCTTCAAATAATTCATCCAATGTTCCAAACCCTCCCGGCATAGCAATAAACCCTTGTGAATATTTTAAGAACATTGTTTTACGAACGAAAAAATAATCAAAATTTATATTTTTATCATTATCAATAAATGGATTGGAGCTTTGTTCAAAAGGTAAATCAATGTTTAATCCTACCGATTTTCCTCCCCCGGCTTTAGCTCCTTTATTAGCAGCCTCCATAATCCCGGGACCGCCACCGGTAATTACACCATAACCCTCCCGAGTTAGTTTAAAAGCAATCTCTTCAGCTAATTTATAGTAGGGATTATTATTTTTAGTGCGGGCAGAACCGAATATAGTAACACAGGGCCCGATACGGCTCATTTTTTCAAAGCCCTCCACAAACTCACTCATAATCTTAAAGATCTGCCAAGAATCGGATGCTTTAATATCATTCCAATCTTTAGCTGCAAAAGCTTTACGTATTTTATCCTCGTCCTGATTTGTCATGGTTAAGAGCCCCACCCCAACCCTCCCCAAAGGGGAGGGAGTGCAAAGCGTGTTTTAGGGTTTAAAATTACATTTTATTTTTCAATTTCAATTCCTCTTCTTTGGAGAGGTCAGGAAGGTCTTAACTCTTTCTTTAAAAATTTTGCTGTATAGCTGATTTTATTTTTAATAATTTCTTCAGGTGTACCTTTGCAAAGCACATTACCGCCTGCATTACCCCCTTCTACTCCTAAATCAATAATATAATCTGCCACTTTTATAATGTCCATATTATGTTCGATTACCACAATTGTATTACCACTATCTACCAATTTATCAAGAACTTCCATCAATATACGAATATCTTCAAAATGCAAACCAGTAGTTGGTTCATCTAAAATATAAAAAGTATTTCCGGTATTACGTTTTGATAATTCGGTAGCCAATTTTACACGTTGTGCTTCGCCCCCGGATAAAGTTGTACTCTGCTGACCAAGGGTAATGTAGCCTAGACCAACTTCATTTAATGTTCTAATTTTTTGAACGATAGAAGGGATATTTGCAAAAAATTCAACTGCAAATTCAATCGTCATATTTAAAACATCATTGATTGATTTTCCTTTGTATCGAATTTCTAATGTTTCTTTATTATAACGCTTACCATTGCAAGTTTCACAATTAACATATACATCCGGTAAAAAATTCATCTCAATTGTTCGCAATCCAGCTCCCTGACAGGTTTCGCAACGACCACCTTTTACATTGAAAGAAAAACGTCCGGGTTTATAACCTCGAATTTTTGACTCCGGAATCTCAGCAAATAAATTTCTGATATCACCAAACACAGCAGTATAAGTTGCCGGATTACTGCGTGGTGTGCGACCTATTGGTGATTGATCAATTTCAATTACTTTATCAATATGCTCTAATCCGGTAATGGATTTATAGGGCATTGGTTTTTTTTCGGAGCGATAAAAATATTTATTTAAAATAGGATACAATGTTTCATTCACCAATGTGGACTTACCACTGCCTGAAACTCCGGTTATACAAATTAATTTTCCTAATGGAAAATCAACCGATACATTTTTCAAATTATTTCCAGTAGCTCCTTTTAAAACCAATGTTTTTCCATTTCCTTTTCTTCTTTCCTTAGGTATTTTAATTTCTTTTTTACCATTAATATAAGCTGCAGTAAGTGTATCAAATTTTAAAATCTCTTTTGGTGTACCTTGTGCAATAATGCGCCCACCATGCACTCCAGCATGAGGCCCAATATCAATAACATGATCGGCAGCCAAAATCATTTCTTTATCATGCTCCACAACAATTACCGAATTACCAATATCTCTTAGGTTTTTCAAGGCATTGATCAATCGCATATTATCTCTTTGATGTAATCCGATACTCGGTTCATCTAAAATATAAAGTACACCCACTAATTGTGAACCAATTTGCGTTGCTAATCGAATACGCTGTGCCTCCCCACCAGAAAGACTTCTAGAGCTTCTGTTAAGAGATAGATAATCTAAACCTACATCCAATAAAAATGAAATACGTGTCCGAATTTCTTTTAATACCTCTTTTGCAATTGTATTTTGTTTAGTATTCAAACGGGTTTCAAGAGCATTGAACCATTCATTGAGTTCAATAATTCCCATTTCTGATAATTCAGAAATATTTTTTTTATCAATTTTAAAATGCAATGATTCCATCTTTAACCTTGAGCCATTGCACTTCGGACAAACTATTTTATTCATAAAACCTTGTATCCACCTTTCTATTGTTGGTGAACTTTGTTCATCATTTTGTTTTACAATAAAATTAGCGATACCTTCAAATGCAATACTATAGCTTGTTGCAGCACTATCCGTATATTGTTTCATTTTAAATATTTCGTCAGAGCCAAATAAAATAGTATTGATAGCTTCATCCGAAATATCTTCAATAGGTGTTTCTAAATTAAAACCATATTTATCACCAATAGCCTCCAATTGCTTGAATATCCATGTTGTTTTGTATTCACCTATCGGAGCTATACCTCCTTTTTTTATGGATAATTTTTTATTTGGAATTATTTTATTGATATCAACTTCAGCAACTTTACCTAAGCCGTTGCACTTCGGACAAGCGCCATAAGGAGAATTAAACGAAAATAAATTAGGTTGAGGTTCATCGTATGAAATGCCTGATACAGGGCACATCAAATGACGACTATAATGTTCAACCTTACCATACTCTTCTTCAAAACTACCCATTGAATAGGGTTGCACCATAATGATTCCTTTGCCTTGTTTCATTGCTAATAGCAATGATTCTGAAATTCGCTGACGAGATGCTTCATTTACTTCTAACCTGTCAATTACAATTTCAATATCATGAACTTTATACCGATCCAGTTCAAAACGTTTTGTTAACTCTCTTACTTCTCCATCAATACGAACACGTAAAAATCCCCATTTTTTAATTTGTTCAAATAGCTCTCTGTAATGACCTTTCCGACCTTTTATTATCGGTGCAAGCATCAAAATTTTCTTTCCGGTATATTTTTCATTTATCAAATTTAAAATCTGCTCATCAGAATAACGCACCATTTTTTCACCTGTTACATATGAATATGCTTCGGATGTACGTGCAAATAGTAATCTTAAAAAGTCATATATCTCAGTGATGGTACCTACTGTAGAACGTGGATTTTTATTTACAGTTTTTTGTTCAATGGAAATTACCGGACTCAAACCGGTTATTTTATCTACATCAGGGCGTTCCATGCTTCCCAAAAATTGCCTGGCATAAGCCGAAAAACTTTCTATGTAACGTCTTTGACCTTCTGCATAAATGGTATCAAAGGCAAGGGATGATTTACCGCTACCGCTCAAACCTGTAATAACAACAAGCTTATTACGTGGTATAGTAACATCAATATTTTTAAGATTATGTTCACGAGCACCAACAACTTCAAGATTTTCTATTTCGCTGATAGTATCTGTGGGCATTTTATAATTGGAGAGTTAGGGTTTGGAGAATTGGAGAGTTGTTGCTTACAAGTATAAATTTTTCGATCAGAGCAGAAATCCTGACCAGTTTAAAGATGGATTTTAGTGAATACAAAGTTTTTTATTGGGGCCGCTTGTAGTATTCGGTACTATTGCCCTTACGGGTTAACGTTTAAAAATTTTTGTTGGTTTTTGAGAGGTGTGAAATACTCTGGAAATTACTACTTTGTTTATTCCAATACGGTAAATTATTTTGTAGCTCCAGGCAACTAAATACCTATATTCGGATTTCTTATGCTTT